>NZ_JBXWPF010000020.1:0-79930 GCF_059611265.1 Ruegeria sp. CDSA241 | reverse complement strand
GGTGGCGACGGCGGCGAAGGTGGCGACGGCGGCGAAGGTGGCGACGGCGGCGAAGGTGGCGACGGCGGCGAAGGTGGCGACGGCGGCGAAGGTGGTGACGGCGGCGAAGGTGGCGACGGCGGCGAAGGTGGTGACGGCGGCGAAGGTGGCGAAGGTGGTGACGGTGGACCCAAGGGCAACCGTTCTGGCCATAGCGACGGAACCAATCCAGGCGGCCAATCTCAGAACCCGAACGGTACCAACAATCCGGGCAACCCTAAGTAAGCTAATTTAGTACTACAGAAAATGGCGAAGCTGCTGCTTCGCCATTTTTTCATTCTAACCAGCTGAGATTAGCTTTCCTCAGCTTCTGCCGAAGACCCCGACCCATTTACTGGGCCGCCGAGGGTCCTGCATCCGCAGAAACAGATATCGCGTCGCCGACCAGGGTTTGATGCGGTTGGTCAAGTTATCCAGAACCAGATCGCCACTGGCCGAGCGATAAACCAAAACCGCATGAGAATTTCGCTGCGTATCCAGAACAGTTGCGATCAAAAGTTTGCTCGGATCGACGCCCGCACGGATAAGATCCCTTTTCTTCAGCAGAGCAAAGTCTTCGCAATCCCCACCGCGCGAAGTCGGCAGTGCCCAACGTTCCCGAGTTCTATATTGGGCTTGGTCAGTAACCGAGCGGGTGGTTGCGTTTACCTGCCGGTTGACCTTTTTGATGATCTGCATCTCTTGCTGGCTCGACATTGAATTCGAAGCCTTGCTGGAACATGCCCAAGAGTATTGACGGCACAGTTGCCGCGCTCCAGACGGCGGGGGCGAAGATGCGACTGTGCGGATGAAGTTGCCTTCCCGCGCTTGCGCATCTGGTGCCATAACCGAGGACCCCAACGCCAATGCGAGGATTCCTAAAGTTCTACCAAAACCAGTCCAGATCCGCGCATTAACGGCCCTAAATTCCGTACCCATGGTCGCCATGCCTGTCCCTCGATCCGTGTTTTCCCTGCGATTGCCGCAAAACAGGACCATATTCCGTTTTCCGAAACTATCGGTAAACACGCCTAATTGTGCAATCTGTCTCAAATCTTGCAACTAAAAGAGGCGGAATTCCGTCATTGAAAATGGCATTTTTGGGTAAGAATCTGGCGCTGCTCGCCACATTCGAAACACGAACCCCTTGGCAGGCCCGACATCAAGACCCGCTAACTACTTGTAAATAAAAAATTTATGGGACTTCAGGTCGACGCTTGCCGCAACGTCATAATTGGGCGGCCATCTTTTGGCTGAAAACCGCCCAATGAATAAGCTGACAGGGGTATTAAATCCCTGATCGCACGGGGTGATTCTAATCTGTGATCTCTACGACCACCAATTCCCGCTCACTTGCACCACGCGCGTGATCCAGTGCTTGCTGATATTCCACCGAATTATAACACTCTACAGCGGCTTCCAATGAGGGGAATTTGGCGACAACGTTGCGCGGCCGTTCTTTGCCTTCCAACTGCACGTATCGCGCAGCACGCGCGATAAACGCACCACCGTGTTTGGCAATCGCTGGCCCGGCGAGCTCGGCATATTTTCCATAGGATTCGGCGTCAGTAACACTGACATGTGCAATCCAAAGTGCGGACATTTTGTTAACCTCCAAGAATATTCTCTGCAGCCTTGATCGCGGCATCAGCATTCGAAGCGTCCTTGCCACCACCTTGCGCCATGTCAGGGCGTCCACCGCCACCTTTTCCACCAAGTTTAGCAACCGCCGCCCGAACCAGATCCACGGCCGAGATTGCATCCGTCAGATCAGCTGTGACACCGGCCGCGACGGCTGCTTTGCCGCCCGTATCCGCTATCAGCAACACAGCACCCGATCCAAGTCGGCTTTTGTGTTCGTCGATCAGCGCGGGTAAGTCCTTGCCAGATACGCCAGTAAGGGACTGAGCTAGGAACGAGATACCGTTTACCGTTTTGGCCTCAGCGCTACCGCCCTGCCCCGAACCACCAGCCATCGCGAGATCGCGGCGCAGCTGCGCAATTTCATTTTGAAGGGATTTACGTTCATCCAACAGAGCTTTGACACGAGATACAACGTCATCCGGTTGCGCTTTCAGTTCAGATGCGATCTGCCCCAAACGTTGGTCCTGGTCGGTCAAGTAAACCAGGGCTTCATCACCGGTAAGCGCTTCGATCCGCCGGACACCGGCACTGCTGGCGCTATCCCCCAATACAACAAGCGCGCCAATATCACCAGTCTGGCGAACATGCGTTCCACCACACAGTTCGATCGACCAGGTCTCACCATCCTGGCCTTTGCCGGTTGGCGCTTTGCCCATCGAAACCACGCGAACTTCGTCGCCATATTTCTCACCGAAAAGGGCCTGCGCACCCAGTTCCCGGGCATCATCCGGTGTCATGATCCGGGTCTCGACGGTCGAGTTCTGGCGGATGAAAGCGTTGACCGAGCGTTCAACTTGCCGAATTTCCTCGGGGCTCATCGCCTTCGCGTGGCTAAAGTCGAACCGCAGCCGGTCAGCCGCATTCAAAGAACCACGCTGCGCAACGTGGTCACCCAATGTTTCCCGCAATGCTTCGTGCAGCAAATGTGTGGCCGAATGGTTGGCCCGGATGGCGGTGCGGCGAACATGGTCTACCTCAAGCTCAACTGCGTCTCCCTTGGACAAGGTACCGTGATCGACCCTGACCCGATGCGCATAGATTTTGCCATCCGCAAATTTCCGGGTGTCCTCGACCTGCGCGACATCATCACGCTCTTCCAGACGACGAATTTCGCCGGTGTCGCCTATCTGACCACCGGATTCACCATAAAACGGGGTTTGGTTCACAACGACCCAGCCGGAACAACCTGTCTCGATCTTGTCGACCAAAGCGCCATCCACGACCATTGCCGCGACCTGTCCTTCAGCCTTTTCTGTATCGTATCCAAGAAAATCCGTAGCGCCCGCAATATCCAGAACGTCAAACCAAACGGCTTGATCCGCTGCTTCCCCCGATCCAGCCCAGGCAGCGCGTGCCTTGGCCTTTTGCTCGGCCATCGCCGTATCAAACCCGTCGGTATCAACCGTCCGGCCCTTTTCACGCAGTGCATCCTGCGTCAGATCAAGCGGAAAACCATATGTATCATACAGCTTGAAAGCGGCTTCTCCAGACAGTGCCGCACCCTCTGGCAGGTCAGAGACCTCGTCATCCAACAACTTCAGGCCGCGATCCAATGTTTGCTTAAAGCGGGTTTCTTCCAGCAACAGCGTCTCTTCGATCAGCGACTGAGCCTGACCAAGTTCGGTGTACTGGGCACCCATCAGTTGGACCAATGTCGGTACCAGCTGATACATCACCGGATCCTTCGCACCCAACAGATGTGCATGCCGCATCGCACGACGCATGATCCGCCGCAGCACATAGCCGCGCCCGTCATTGCTGGGCATTACCCCGTCTGCAATCAGGAACGAGGTCGACCGCAGGTGATCCGCAATCACGCGGTGATGTACGTTCTGATCCCCATAAGGATCAACATTGGTGGCACTCGCCGAGGCCTCGATTAGGGTCTTGAACAGATCGGTGTCGTAATTGTCATGGCTTCCTTGCAACAGGGCACCAATCCGCTCCAGCCCCATCCCGGTGTCGATTGACTGCATGTCGAGCTCGACCATCGAGCCGTCTTCGAACTGTTCGTTCTGCATGAAAACGATGTTCCAGATCTCGATGAACCGATCACCGTCTTCCTCAGGTGAACCCGGAGGGCCGCCCCAGATATGATCCCCGTGGTCGTAGAAAATCTCGGTGCAGGGACCGCACGGGCCGGTCGGACCCATCTGCCAGAAATTGTCACTGGTTGCGATACGGATGATCCGATCTTCGGGAACGCCCACCTTCTTCCACATCTCGAACGCTTCGTCATCGGTGTGGTAAACCGTTGTCAGAAGGCGGTTTTTATCGACCCCCAATTCTTTGGTGATCAATTCCCATGCGAATGGAATTGCTTCGGGCTTGAAGTAATCGCCGAACGAAAAATTGCCCAACATCTCAAAGAATGTGTGGTGACGCGCAGTATAGCCGACATTGTCCAAGTCGTTGTGCTTGCCACCGGCCCGAACACATTTCTGTGCTGTCGTCGCGCGCTGATAGTCACGGGTTTCGACCCCGGTGAACAGGTTTTTGAACTGCACCATACCCGAGTTGACGAACATCAATGTCGGGTCGTTGCGTGGCACCAGGGGACTGGATGCCACTACTTCGTGCCCCTGTTTGGCAAAGTAGTTCAAAAAGGTCGATCGGATTTCGTTCAACGTTGACATAGGGCTCTCTCGGCGCGCGATCAGTTTGTTTCAAAAAGGGTTTATCCGCCTCCCCCGGGATAGTCCACAGGCGAGCGTCGCAGAACGGAACAAGGCGGCCCCGACGGACCGCTTTGTTCGGAATATGGTTCGTTCTTAGGAAAGAGCAGCGAAAATCGCTTTCTTCCCGAACCACTTATGCCTCGAGGATATCATCCTCTTCCGCGCCGGGCGGCACATCGAATTCCAGCCCATGTGCCGCGCGAATCTTGTCCTCGATCTCAAACGCGATGCGGTTGTTGTCGCGCAGATACTGCTTGGCATTCTCACGCCCCTGCCCGATCCGCTCATCACCATAGCTGAACCATGAGCCCGACTTCTCGACCACACCGGCCTTGACGCCCAGATCCAGCAGCTCGCCCATTTTACTGATGCCTTCGCCATACATGATGTCGAATTCAACTTGCTTGAAGGGCGGTGCCACTTTGTTTTTAACGACCTTCACACGGGTCTGGTTGCCAACAACCTCATCCCGGTCCTTGATCGCACCGATCCGACGAATATCCAAACGGACCGAGCTGTAGAATTTCAGGGCGTTACCACCGGTGGTGGTTTCCGGGCTGCCGAACATCACGCCGATTTTCATCCGGATTTGGTTGATGAAGATCACCATACAGTTCGAGCGGCTGATCGAACCCGTCAGTTTACGCATTGCCTGGCTCATCAGCCGGGCCTGCACACCAACGCTGCTGTCGCCCATATCGCCTTCGAGTTCAGATTTCGGCGTCAGCGCCGCGACCGAGTCAACCACGACCATGTTCACCGCGCCCGAACGGACCAGCGTATCGGTAATCTCAAGCGCCTGTTCGCCAGTGTCAGGTTGCGAAATCAGCAACTCGTCCAGATCGACGCCCAGTTTGCGCGCATATTGCGGGTCCAAGGCATGTTCCGCATCGACAAATGCGCATACACCGCCATGTTTCTGCTGTTCTGCGATGCAGTGCAGTGTCAGCGTAGTTTTGCCTGAACTTTCCGGGCCATAGATTTCAACGATCCGGCCCATCGGCAGGCCGCCGATTCCCAGAGCGATATCCAG
Source organism: Ruegeria sp. CDSA241 (assembly GCF_059611265.1). NCBI lineage: Bacteria > Pseudomonadati > Pseudomonadota > Alphaproteobacteria > Rhodobacterales > Roseobacteraceae > Ruegeria > Ruegeria sp. CDSA241. The sequence continues at coordinate 74,557 of NZ_JBXWPF010000020.1, read as the reverse complement.
ACCCAGCGATCCGGTCGAACTGGCGTCGATGTCCTGCTTGGAATCCTCGCCCAGCTTCATGATCGAGCCTTTGCCGAACTGCCGTTCGATCTGTGCCAGCGCGCTGTCGAGCGCCTTTTGCTTATCTGCGTTTTTCTTGTCGCTCATCGTCAGAAGATCCGCCATTGTCCTGTTGCCTTCCCTTTTGTCACACCCTTGAACGGGCGGCAATCGCTGCTTTGTTCGCCTCTTGTTCCTTATGGGACCAAAAAGAGAACATTTCAACTAAAACTTACATTACTTACTGTTCTGTAATTGTATTAAAGAGTCGTTTACGCCAATCTGAGCTGGAGATAATTACTGCCGATGGACGAATAAATGCTTGTTTTTTATGAAGAACGCCTTGCGTTTCTGGCTGTCCCAAAAACCGGCAGCACCGCTTATCATACGGCTTTGCGGGACCGTGCCGATCTGGTTGTCACCGATCCGCCAGATCTGAAACACGCACCTGTCCGCCGGTATGATCGGTTTTTCCAGAACATTTTCCGTAAAATGTACGATACTGAGATGGAAATCATGGCGGTTGTTCGTGAACCGGTCGATTGGCTGGGCAGTTGGTACAGGTTTCGCGGCCGCCAAGAGCGTCTTGACCACCCGCATTCAACACATGACCTGAGCTTTGATGATTTCGTCCAGGCCTATATGCGCACACCCCGACCTGAATTCGCCGATGTCGGCAGTCAAAGCCAATTTTTTCGCACCCGCAACAACGGGCGTGGCGCCACCCATGTCTTCAAATATGAAAACCAGGACAAAATTCTCGATTTCCTGCAAAACCGCTTGAATATGGATATCCGGCTGCAACGCGAAAACGTGTCACCCACACGAGACCTAACACTGGGCGCAGAGACATTGACCAAGTTCCGCAACACACACTCCGCGGAATTCGATTGCCACGCCTCGGCACTTTGAAACCCTAATTGATCTGCTGAAAAACAGCTTCGGTCAGTTGATTTAGTGAAAATGGTTTGGGCAGGAAAGTTGAATCGGAAATCTCTGGTACGGAATCGCCAAACGCACCCTCTGTGTATCCAGACATGAATATGACCCGGACATCTGGCCTGTTCTGCTTAGCCATACGAACCCAGGTCGGACCATCCAATCCGGGCATGACCACATCGGTGACGAATGCGTCAACATTCAATGTGCCATCTTCGAGAAGCCTCAGAGCCTCTTCTCCCGAATCGGCCTCGAGCACAGTGTAGCCTTTCAACCTGAGTGCGCGGGTCGCAAAGGCCCGAACCGGGGCTTCGTCTTCGACCAGCAGCACGACACCCTCACCCTGGCGAACCGTTGGATTCTCAGGGGATTGCGCAGGCGCTGCCTCGGTTTTTTTGGGGGCGGTTGAAACCGGCAGGTACACAATAAACTCGGTCCCTCTCCCCTGAATGCTGTCGACAAAAATAAAACCGCCGGTTTGCTTTACAATTCCGTAGACAGTCGACAGGCCCAAACCTGTCCCCTCACCCGTGCGTTTGGTTGTAAAGAAAGGCTCGAACACTTTCTGTAGCTTATCGGGGGCAATCCCCGTACCGCTATCAATGACTTTGACGGTGACGTATTCACCAGGTTGTACCGTAGCGCGATCCCTTGTGAAGCGTTCTGTCAGCACGACCACTTCGGTTTCGATCCTGACCTCACCACCTTCAGGCATTGCATCGCGGGCATTTACGACAAGATTCATCAACACCTGCTCTAGCTGGCGTTTATCCGCACGAACCGCTTTCAGAACGGGATCGTGGCTGAGTGTCAGCTTAATCTTTTCTCCGACCAGACGATTTAGCAGATGAATAAGGTCTGAGATCGTATCTCTGAGATCCAGGATTTCCGGCTGCAAAGTCTGTTTGCGCGAAAAGGCCAGCAGTTGGCTCACCAAAGCTGCTGCACGGTTTGCGTTCTGATTGATTTGTACGAGATCCCCGTAGTCAGGGTCATTCTGGTCGTGCCGCAAAAGCAGAAGATCGCAATGTCCGGAAATCGCCGTTAGCAAATTGTTGAAATCATGCGCTACACCGCCAGCCAGTTGGCCAACGGCCTGCATTTTTTGTCCCTGCACAAATTGCGCTTCTAAAGTCTTGAGTTCGGTAGCATCATTCAGAACCGCAATCAGTCTGACTTCTCCCTCGCTCAGCACACGTTTCAATGTGACCTGTACGAATATCTCGCGGTCTTCCCGTGTCAGCCTCAGGAATTCAGATCGTGGAACGGCGCCCTCATTTGAAGCCTGCGTCAGCCAATCCAGAACCGGATATCCCAGACCATGCATGATATGCACAACATTGGATTCTCCGGGCTCTATGTTTCCGACAAGACGCGTTGCCAGTCTGTTGGCCTCAAGGATGCTCCCGTCGGGAGAAAGGGTCATTACCGGGACCGGAAGATCCACAAATGACGCGCCAATTCCACTTTCCTGTGCACGATCAAGCGGTAGAACAAGCAGATCGCGCGTGGTTCCCGACCGAGACAGTTCGGCCATCGTAGCCGGAATTGGCCCCTGTGCCGTCTGTACCTGCACAACCTCACCCAATTCGGGCTGCGCGCCAGTCAGAACCTGTGCAAGGTTGTCGGGTCGTTGCCCCAGGATTTGTTCCGCCGCCCCGTTGATCCGCAGCAATGCTCCGTTTCTGCCTTCGGTCAAAATGGGCACAGGCACAGCATCCCACTGACCTGTTCCATCCAGATGAAGCCGCCAAAAGAAAAAATTATTCCCAACACCGAGAACAGAAATCGGTACGGTTGTCTCCAAAGTGACAACGTCTTCTCTTGCACGGCCATGGATCTCGGCCAAAGACTGTAGGCGCAGCAAAATTGCCGACGGGTTCGCAAAAATAGACTTTAGACCTTCATCCAGCCGGTTGCCGGGAAAAACATGGAGCTGAGCCCGGGCATGAGAATTGCAAATCAGAACATCACCCTGTGCATTGGCAATCGCGCAGGGGTACAGCTCTTCTTCGGCAAAAACCTCCATAACCCTAAGCTCACGACGTACCGAGTCGTCGGAAATCAGAGCCCTCACCACGACCAACAGTGATGCAGCAAGCAAAGACACACCTGCCACCACAAGGCCGAGATTCCAGGCTTGGGGAATGATTCCTGCCAGCGGCAGCAGTGAGAGCAACACCCCTAGCGCAACCAATGGTGCTAGACGCAAACCACTTGGTGTATTTCGTAACTTTGGGTCAGAATAGAAATCTGCGGTATCGGACATTAAATACTCAACTTGCCGGGCTAGGTGTAACCCAACGCAAAAGGATTAACGCCCACTTAACCAACAAAGTGAGCAATTCTCCTTTAGGTTGCTATTTGTCCGCCGACTACCGCGTCAAGTGTGACGTGAAAAACCCGTCAGTACCGTGTGATACATACCACGTTTTGCGAAACTTCTCGGTCCATTCGGAGTGCGCCGCCACGAACGCATCGACCACTGCACCGTTTTCGACCTCGAGCATGGAACAGGTTGCATATGCAAGAACACCCGCTGGCCCCACCAAAGGCGCGACATCATCAAGGATCGTCCGCTGCGTTTCCGTAAGCCGGTTCAGTCCATCTTGTGTAAGAGACCATTTTCCCGCCGGGGCGCGACGCCAGGATCCGCTGCCTGAACAGGGGGCATCCGTCAGCACAATGTCGAATGGTGCCTGCGCAGAGATCTCGTCATTGGTCAGGAGCGTTATCTGTGCACCCGCTCTTTCGGCCCGGGCGGGCAAATCACGCATTCGCGCCGCATTAACGTCATGCGCGAAAACATCTACACCGTGATGCGCGGCCAAGGCCAAGGCTTTGCCGCCACCACCGGAACAATAGTCCAGAACCCGCATTCCGGGGTTTAGGTCCAATGATTCAACTACGGCCTGGCTCGCCGCATCCTGCAGTTCGACCAACCCATCAGTATAGACGCGGCTTCCTGAGATTTTCCGCTCGCCCTCGACAACTTCGAGTGCGGTCGAACAAGCGGGATGTGGCCTCGCTTGGATGCCGTCCGCCAGCAAGACCGAGACCGCCTGATCGACACTCGACTTAATCAGATTGACCCGCAAATGAACCGGGGCCCGAGCTCGCAATGCCTCGGCCACTGGAAGGGTCAAATCACCCAAAGACTCTTGAAAGGTTGGCCAAAGCCATTCCGGTATGTCGTATTTCTGGGCGTCGGATTCACATGGTTTAGCCTGTTCGTGTTCTTCCAAACTGGCTGGTGCGTACCCTTCGCCATTGAATATCTGATCCAGATCGACTTCTTGCATGCGCATCGCGCCAATCATCAACCCCCTACCGGTTTCCGTCCCACCTGCCGCTGCAAATGACCTTTTGCACCGCAAAGCACCAAACACATGGTCGCGAATAGCAGCCCTGTCTTTGGAACCGGCGAAACGGCTGCGCCGCGCCCAACCGGTCAGGGCCTTTTCGACCGGGGCACCCGAAAGAATCTGATCAAGAATTTCGATGGAGGCCTGAACACGTGCGGCGGGGGTCATTTTATTCTCCGATATGGTGCAGGGCAAAAACGCAAAGCGGCGCCCTCGCCGGGGCGCCGCAGTTCAGGTTCCGGCAATTTACATCACTCGATAATTCGGGCTTTCGCGTGTGATTTGCACGTCATGCACATGGCTCTCCTTCAGGCCAGCCCCTGTGATTCTGACGAAGTTGCAGTTCTTTCGCATCTCTTCGACCGTGGCGCAGCCGGTATAGCCCATGGCTGCGCGCAGGCCGCCGACCAGTTGATGCACAACCGCGCTGGCCGAGCCCTTGTAAGGCACCTGCCCTTCGATCCCTTCGGGCACCAGCTTGTCGCTGGCGGCATCCTTCTGGAAATAGCGATCCGCAGAGCCACGTGCCATCGCGCCTAGGCTGCCCATGCCGCGATAAGATTTGAACGACCGGCCCTGATACAGGATCACTTCGCCCGGGCTTTCATCTGTTCCGGCGATCATTGAGCCAACCATGGCACAGGACGCACCCGCAGCAATCGCCTTGGCAAAATCGCCCGAGAATTTGATACCACCATCTGCGATAACCGGCACATCGCCGGCGGCCGCGGCGCAATCCATGATCGCAGTCAGCTGCGGCACGCCCACACCGGCAACCATCCGCGTAGTACAGATCGAACCCGGCCCTATCCCCACCTTGATGGCATCCGCGCCTGCGTCGATCAGCGCCTTGGTTGCGTCCCCAGTGGCGACGTTACCGGCAATGATCTGCACCTCGTTCGACAGGGTCTTGACCCGCTTCACCGCGTCCAGCACCCCTTGAGAATGCCCATGAGCGGTGTCTACAACGATAATGTCGACACCGGAATCCACCAGTTGTTCGGATCGTTCGAATCCAGAGTCACCAACCGACGTCGCTGCCGCGACTCGCAACCGGCCCAGCCGATCCTTGCAGGCCGTTGGGTTCAGCACCGCCTGTTCGGTATCTTTCAAAGTCAGCAGACCCGTCAGCTTGCCCGCCCCGTCCACAACCAGAAGCTTTTCGATCCGACGCGCGCGCATCAGGCTTTTGGCCTCTTCCAGATCGGCGGGTTCCTGAAGCATCGCCAGATTGTCCGAGGTCATCATCGCGTGAACCGGCGTATCATCCGAGGTCGCAAAACGCATATCACGGTTGGTCAGAATACCGACCACGCGGCCTTCTTCGTCCACCACGGGAAAGCCGGTGAAGTTATAACGCTGCACCAACGCGTTGGCGTCCGCCAGCGTCTGATCCACCCGCAGTGTCACCGGGTTGTAAACAATACCGGATTCAAACCGTTTGACCCGGCGCACTTCGCGGGCCTGTTCATCCACCGTCAGGTTCTTGTGAACCACGCCGATGCCGCCCGCCTGCGCCATGGCGATGGCCATGCGCGCCTCGGTCACCGTGTCCATCGCCGAGCTGAGCAGTGGGATGTTCATGGTGATTTCCCGCGTCACGCGCGTGGTCGTATCCGCCGTGGCCGGCAGCACAGAAGATGCGCCCGGAACCAGAAGAACGTCGTCAAAGGTGAGTGCCTCACGAATCTGCATCTGTTAACCCCATGCAAAAGCCCGTTTGACGGTGACCCTATTGCATGGATTGCATCTAAGGAAAAGCCCCCGACATAAACTAGTTTTTACCTGCTGGTCGGCGCTGCGGCAAAAAACGACGCAACGCACACAAAACGTGCCGCTGAATGGCCTTTCCCTTTGCGTACAAAACCATATCTTGCCCGACATAGGCGCGAATATAAAAGGCAGGCCAATCATGACCACCGACCCTCTTGTTGTCTTTACCCCATCGGGCAAACGCGGGCACTTTCCCGTAGGCACTCCGGTTCTGACTGCGGCACGGCAACTGGGTGTGGATCTGGATTCCGTTTGCGGTGGACGCGGGATTTGTTCGAAATGCCAGATCACGCCAAGCTATGGCGAGTTTCCCAAGCACGGCGTGACCGTAGCCGACGGTGCACTAAGCGAATGGAACGCGGTTGAACAGCGCTATGACGACAAGCGCGGATTGAAACCCGGCCGCCGTCTTGGATGTCAGGCCACGGTTCAGGGGGATGTGGTGATCGACGTGCCACCAGAAAGCCAGGTGCACCGTCAGGTCGTACGCAAGGCCGCCACAGCACGCACCATCACAATGGATCCGGCCACCCGGCTGTATTTTGTTGCGGTAGAAGAACCCGACATGCATTCACCAACCGGCGATCTGGAACGTCTGGAACGCGCGCTGCGCGAGCAATGGAACGTCGACGCCGTAACCGCTGATCTTTCCTTGTTGTCCAAACTGCAGCCTATATTGCGCAAGGGTAAGTGGGAGGTCACCGTTGCGGTGCATAAAGGCCACAAGGACGAGGTCGCACGGATCGTGGAAATCTGGCCTGGATTGCACGAGAACGGACTTTTCGGTCTGGCCATCGACCTCGGCTCTACCACGATTGCAGCTCACCTGACCGATCTGGACACAGGCGAGGTCAAGGCATCTTCAGGCCTGATGAACCCCCAAATCCGCTTTGGCGAAGACCTGATGAGCCGCGTGTCCTATTCGATGATGAACCCGGGCGGCGACAAAGAGATGACACGAGCCGTTCGCGAAGCGATAAACGATCTGACAACATCCATCGCGGATGAGGCCGGGATTGACGCCAACCTGATTGTCGAAACGGTGTTCGTCTGTAACCCGGTCATGCACCATCTGCTGCTTGGGCTGGATCCGGTCGAGCTGGGCCAAGCGCCCTTTGCCTTGGCTACGTCCGAAAGCATGTCTTTGCCCGCGCGCGAAATGAATCTGACCAACATGAACCCACGTGCGCAGGTCTACATCCTGCCCTGCATTGCGGGTCATGTGGGTGCGGATTGTGCGGCGGTTGCCTTGTCGGAAGAGCCCGGCAAATCCGAAGATCTGGTTCTGATCGTAGATGTAGGCACCAATGCTGAGATTTTGCTGGGCAATACCAGCCGGGTTCTGGCGTGCTCCTCACCGACCGGCCCGGCCTTTGAAGGCGCGCAGATCAGCTCTGGTCAGCGTGCCGCCCCCGGTGCGATTGAGCGGATCGAGATTGATCCTGTCACTAAAGAACCCCGTTTTCGCGTCATCGGGTCCGAGAAATGGTCGGATGAAGAGGGTTTTGATCAAGACATCGCAACCACTGGCATCAGTGGCATCTGTGGATCAGGCATTATTGAAGCGGTGGCGGAAATGCGTATGGCGGGTTTGCTGGATGAAAGCGGCCTGATCGGATCCGCAGAACAAACGGGCACATCACGCAACGTCCCCGAGGGGCGCACCCATTCCTATCTGATCCACGACGCAAGCGCCGAAGGCGGCCCACGTATCACAGTCACTCAGGGCGATATTCGCGCGATTCAACTGGCGAAATCCGCGCTTTATGCAGGCGCGCGGCTTTTGATGGACGAAATGAACGTGGATACTGTCGACCGCATTGTTCTTGCTGGTGCCTTCGGCGCGCATATCTCGACCAAACATGCCATGGTTCTGGGAATGATCCCGGATGCACCCTTGAACAAGGTTTCAAGCGCAGGCAACGCCGCCGGTACGGGCGCCCGGATCGCCCTTTGCAACATCGGGTCGCGGAATGAAATTGAACGCGTCGTACGCGAAATCACCAAGGTTGAAACCGCCATCGAGCCCAAGTTTCAGGATCATTTCGTGGCAGCGAACGCGATCCCCCATAAGACGGATCCATTCCCGGAATTGGCCAAAGTGACGACCCTGCCCTCGCCCTCGTTCAACACCGGTGGTGGAGATCAGGAAAACTCTGGCCGCCGCCGTCGCCGGAGGTCATAGTCGCGGCAACAACGGAGGGGTACGATGCAGTCGGTGAATGAGGAACAGGCAGAATACTGGGGAAAATCCGAATCCGGGGCCAAATGGCTGACATATCAGGATCAGTTGGATCAACTGATGGCTTCGGTTCTGGACCTTGTGCTGGAGAATGCCCAGCTTAAACTAGGAATGCATGTGCTCGACATCGGCTGTGGCACTGGCGAAAGCTCTCTTGCAGCCGCGCGATTGGTCGGGCCGGATGGCGATGTTCTGGCCGCCGATATATCGCAAGCGTTTCTTGATCGTGCCAGCGCCCGAGCCTCGGAAAACGGGCTGAGCAACATCAGCTTCCAACATGCTGACGCGCAGATATTCGGGTTTCCTGCCAATCAGTTGGACTCCGCGATTTCACGGTTCGGCGTGATGTTCTTTGACGATACGGTTGCTGCATTCGCCAATATCGCCCGCGCACTTAAACCCGGCGGGCAGATGACCTTTGCAGCTTGGGGGCCATTGGATGACAACCCGTGGTTCAAAATACCCCATATTGCTGCGGTAAAACGCCTTGGGCAGCCGCCTCGGGTAGATCGTTATGCGCCGGGTCCGCTGGCGTTTCACGATCTGGATCACGTCACCGGCATGATGCAACAGGCGGGGCTGTCGGACATTCAGGCCCAAGCCATCTCCGTAAACCTGCCCGGCGCTGGCGGGTCAGAGGAAATAGCCGCTTTGTGCACCCGCGTCGGCCCCGCCGCGCGAACCATCGCGCATTTCGAAGGCACCGAACAGGACGCAGCAGCAATCCAGCACGAGGTCTGTCAGGAATTCGCCCAGTTCACATCCGAAACCGGCCTGCACATCCCGGCGGTGATAAACCTGTACCAAGCGCGTCGATCGAACTGAATGGAGCGGGTAGCGGGAATCGAACCCGCGCGTTCAGCTTGGGAAGCTGACAGGCTACCATTACATCATACCCGCCACTGCTAGCTGAATATCACCGGTACAAGATCAGGTTCAAGCGGTTTTGATCCAAACCGTCAGGCTATTTGCGACAGCGAAGACAAAAAAGGCCGGATCAAAAGACCCGGCCAGCATGTTGTTTTATAACGCTTATGCGCGACGGCGGCGGCCACCGCCGCGACGACCACCTCCAGCCCCTTCAGCACCGGCTTCGCTGGGGGCTTTGTTGAATTTGATCCAAGCCCCGCCATGCGGATCGTTGTTGGTCAGCAAGTTGGCGGCGCGGATGGCCTCCATCTCTTTACCGGCGCGCGGCAAGGTCGAACCCAGGCCAAACAGCTGGCAGAAGGTCTCATCATCCATGTCCGCCGGCAGGATGATGCCCTTTGCTTCAACCTCAGCCTTCTTCTCGGCCAGCTTCTTGGGACCAACCGGCAAGGCAACGGGGTTCATGATCGCCGAGGTCATGCCGGCGCCCATCGCCATCGGCAGGAAGGCGTTGTTGATACCATGGCGGTTTGGCAGACCGAAGGAGACATTGGAAGCCCCGCAAGTGGTGTTCACGCCCAGTTCCTCACGCAGGCGACGGACCAGCGCAAACACCTGCTGACCAGCGGTTGCCATCGCGCCGATGGGCATCACCAGCGGGTCAACGACGATGTCATGCGCCGGGATGCCGAAATCGGCGGCGCGCTGGACGATCTTCTTTGCAACTTCGAAGCGAACATCGGGATCTTCGGAAATACCTGTATCGTCGTTCGAGATCGCCACCACAGGGACATTGTATTTTTTGACCAGCGGCAGAACCAGCTCCAGACGATCTTCTTCGCCTGTGACCGAATTCAACAGAGGACGGCCCTCTGCCGCCTCAAGACCCGCTTCCAGAGCTCCCGGAACCGATGAATCGATGCACAGCGGCACTTCGACCAGCCCCTGCACCATTTCAACGATCTTGCGCATCAGCGGCGGCTCGGTCTCGTTCGGGTTGGGGTTCGAGTTGTAGACAACGCCCGCGTTGATATCCAGAACGGTCGCGCCAGCGGCAACCTGCGCGAGGGCGTCCTTTTCAACGGTCGAAAAATCGCCTGCTTCCAGTTCCGCCGCCAGTTTCTTGCGGCCTGTCGGGTTAATCCGCTCACCGATCACGCAGAACGGTTCGTCAAAGCCCAGGACGGCGGTTTTTGTTTTTGATTCTACGACTGTACGGGTCATGTCCGATCCTTAGGAGGTTACAGGCTTTGCCGAAGCGCCGCCGTTGTTGATGGCCCAGTTGGCGTTTGTCTTGATGCCACCAAGCGGGAAGAAATGTACGTTTGTGATATTGAAATCAGGGTTGGCTGCTTTGTGGTTGGCCAATTCGGTGATCACATCCGTGGGCTCATAAGGCAGCAGCAGCTTGGACACGTCCATAGCGCGCTTTTGCAGAACCTTCAGCGATGGACCAACGCCGCAGGCGATGGCGAATTTGATCAGTGTTTGCAGTTTTGCCGGACCGGCGATGCCGATATGAACCGGAATGTCGATCCCCGCCTCTTTCAGGCTGTCGGCCCAGGCGATGATCGGTTTGGCGTCAAAGGCGAACTGAGTGGCCAGCGCCATTTCGGCATCCGTGGTCTCAGAGAACTTCTGTTTCCAACGCAGCGCATCGTCAACATTCTTGGTCGATCCGTCAGGGTCGATGTCCTTGTTGCCTTCAGGGTGGCCCGCGACGTGCAGACGCTTGAACCCGGCCTTGTCGAACAAACCAGTTTCCAGCAGCTGCATCGAGCTGTCGAAATCACCATGAGGATTCGCGACACCACCGGCCAGCAACAGCGCCTGATCCACACCTGCTTCACCCTGGTACATAGAAATCCAGTTTTCCAGCGTCGCCGTGTCTTTAATGATCCGCGCCGGGAAATGCGGCATAACAGGATAGCCGTCCGCCGCGATGCGCTTGGCGGTCTTGACCATGTCTTCGATCGGAGTGCCTTCGATATGGGCAATATAGACGCGTGTGCCTTCAGGCAACAAAGCGCGAAAATCCTCGACCTTCTCGGCGGTGCGCGGCATCACCTCAATCGAATAGCCCTGCAGGAAGGCTTCGACGGTTGGATTTACCGGACCGTTTTCGGCGGCATCACGTTTCTTGAAGTTCAGCAAAGCCATAGCGGCCTCCCATATAGATTTCGAGCTCATGCCCAACCGTCATTGGCGATCAGAGCCTTGATACGGTCCTGATCATATTCCGTTTCCAAACGCACAGCCTGCTGTTCGGCAATTTCGGACGGATCGCCCTCAACCGCGAAAGGCGCGGCCTTGCGCCATTCGGCCAGATAGGCATCGCTGTCCTTGGCGTTCACCTTCATGGCGGCGCGGTCAATGGCTTGCTCGAACCGTTCTTCCAACTGCCGTTTTGCGCCCCGGCGGCCCTTGCCGACGATGACTTGGGCGGGAATGTCGCGCCAGTATACGATGGTGACGTCAGGCATCTGCTTTGATTCCTCCTAACCAGATGGACCGGTTCTAAACTTCAATGTGGTCGCAGGTCGGTCGATTTTCGACACAAGGCGCATTTCAAACGACGTTTTCACCTACAACGGGATACACGGCTTGTAACGAATTGTTCCTGTAAACCTCACCTCAAAATTCTCATCAATTTAATGAGTATCTTGCACGAACCAAAAGGCCGACCTATGGTCGGGGTAACTCGTAAATCGGAGGGCGTTGAAGATGGCGCCCAAGCGTCCCAAAGGTGCGGGCGCGTTCCCGAAGGCGGTCGAAAGCCCCGCGCCGGCAAGACCCGATCCTGATGCGCTTTATGCCGCGCTGGATTTGGGAACAAATAGCTGTCGCATGTTAATTGCCCAGCCCAAGGGCAGCGGGTTTCATGTGGTGGACAGTTTTTCTAAATCCGTGCAGTTGGGCGCGGGCTTAGAGCGGACGGGGCGTTTGTCTCGGTCGTCGATGGCGCGCACCATTCAGGCGTTGCGCATTTGCCAGCAAAAGCTGAAACGCAACAAGGTCAAGCGCATGCGTCTAGTCGCAACCGAGGCTTGTCGCCGTGCAAAAAATTCACGTGAATTCATTCGCCAGGTAAAGGGTGAAACCGGGTTGACGCTTGAGATCATCCAGCCCGAGGAAGAAGCGCGTCTGGCCGTAATATCCTGTGCCCCGCTGGTGTCCACTAAGACAGAACAGTTGTTGGTTGTGGATATTGGCGGCGGTTCGACAGAGCTTGTCTGGATCGACATATCCTCGCTTCCGCGTCGGGATCGCCCGGCGGCGATTATGCGTCTGCATAATGGATTTCATACAACAGACAGCCCGTTTCCTGCAGCCAAGGTTGTGGATTGGATCAGTGTTCCCCTCGGCGTTGCGACGCTGCGCGATCAGTTCCATGATGTCGAAGATGATGCGGCGCGGTTTGCTTTGATGAGCTGGTTTTTCGAAGAAAACTTGGCCGATTTTGCGCCTTATAAGGATGAACAAGCCCGCGAAGGTTTTCAGATCGTCGGCACCAGTGGCACGGTTACGACAGTCGCAGCCTCACATCTGGGATTGAAGCGGTATGACCGGACCAAGGTAGACGGTTTGCGCATGACAAGCGATCAGATTGACAAAGTGATACGCGGGTATCTAGAACTCGGCCCACTGGGGCGGCGGAGAGATCCGCGTATCGGCGATGACCGCCAGGCCCTGATCATGTCCGGCTCGGCCATATTGCAGGCTTTGTTACGATGTTGGCCAACCGACCGTCTTTCAGTGGCGGACCGGGGGCTGCGCGAAGGCCTGCTTTATGCGCAGATGAGCGCGGACGGTGTATTGGAAGACGGACCGTTCTGATGGCGAAGACACCTACTGGCAAAAACAATTCGGGCCGCGGGCAGCGCGACCTGAAGGTTAAGGTCAAAACCGCCCGCGGGCGCAAAATCAGCTCGACCCGGTGGTTGGAACGTCAGCTGAATGACCCCTATGTCAAGCGCGCGCAGGTCGAAGGCTATCGTGGCCGTGCGGCTTTCAAGATATTGGAACTGGACGATAAATTTCGCTTCCTGGTTCCAGGTGCGCGCATCGTCGATCTGGGTTGCGCCCCAGGCGGCTGGCTGCAGGTTGCGGTCCAGCGCGTTAATGCATTGGGTGAGAAAAGCGGTAAGAAAATCGGCACTGTTCTGGGTGTCGACATACAAGAGGTCGAACCAGTGGCCGGGTCCGAGGTTCACCAGTTGGACTTTATGGAGGACGATGCCGACCAGAAGGTCAAAGACTGGTTGGGTGGCAAAGCTGACGTGGTGATGTCAGATATGGCTGCTGCGTCCTCGGGGCATAAACAAACCGACCATTTGCGGATCATGGCCTTGTGCGAAACCGCCGCCTATTTCGCCTTTGATGTGCTTGAACAGGGCGGCACATTTGTCGCTAAGGTTCTGGCCGGAGGAGCCGAAGGGGATCTGCAGAAGATTCTGAAACAGAAGTTTGACAAGGTAGCGCATGTTAAACCACCGGCATCCCGCGCCGACAGTTCGGAAAAATTCGTTGTGGCAACAGGATTTCGCGGCTGAAGTTAATCTGCGAAGTCAGCCAGAGAACGCGCAAGGCGCTGTTCACGCAGCGAAGATATTGCGTTTCCTTGCAACAACAATGCCTCACCGTGACTGATATCCGTCGCCGGTTTGGCCCGTAATTCTTCAATCCGCCGGGTCAGCGACGATGGATTTTGCGATTTCGCGCTTTCGGGCAGTTTGGTCATGAGGCCTCACCTTGATGCGTATGGGGTCACAGTCCCATGCAGTTTTGGTAAGAAAAGTGCCGATTTCATGACGCAAACCGGGCTTTGAATTGCTATTTTACAGCCCCAGCCACCCTGCCCTTCAGGTTTGTCCGTTACTTTGATCCTGCAAATCCATCAGCGCGCCGTTGAATTCAGCGCCCAGAATCAGGATGGCCGCGCATAGATACAGGAAAATCAACGCAGCCATCGCGCCCGCAAGACCAGCATAAGTAGCGCTGTACGAGGCGAACTGTCCGATATAGATCGAAAAGCCCCAACCGCCCATCGCCCACAGAGCGAGTGTCAGAACAACGCCCGGAAGGATCTGCCACAGCCGATGGCGGCGCGTCGGCAGCACAAGATGTGCAACGATAACCGTGCCCGCAGGAACCGCCACGGTAAAGGTCCAACGCAATCGATCCACAGACAACCAGTCTGATACGTTGACGTCAGTTTTTTCGGACACGAGGCGCGTGTAGACCGGCAAGACGACTTCGACGGCGGCGATGGCCAGAATGGCCGCCCCGCCAACAATCACCAATCCCAGGCACAGCAAGCGTGTCTTCCAGAATGGCCAGGCGTCATGATCATGATAGGCCTGATTCATGGCTGCCCGCACCGCAACTACGCCGTTTGAGGCAAAGAAAATGGCCAGCAAACCGCCCAGGGTGATTACCCCCGAACCTGATTCCGCCAGGACCGAGCGCAACTCTCCCACAATCGGGCCGGCGACATCTTTTGGCCAGGCGCCAAAGATCAGTTCGATCAGCTCGTCCGTGACATAATCCTGAGACAGCGTACCAGCCAGTGCCACAGTGAACAGAACAAACGGAAACAGGGCCAGCATCAGGGACATGGCAACGTGGCTGCTCATGACCATGCCGTTTTTGGCCCCAAATCGCCCCAAGGCCAGCCAAAGGGCTCGAATTACTCTTCCAGTCAGGGGAATCAAACTTGTCGTCATCCGAAAACTCTACCCTGACTGTATTCGAACCAGAACCGGCAAAACCCGACTGGACGCAATTAACCAACTCCAAATGTTTGGTTGCATTGCATAATCCCTTTGTCCCGTGCAGGATCGAAACGGAACCTACACAAAGCCGGGCGAAAAATGCCAACCAGCGACCAGAACTCAAGCATGCCGAACAGGTTGCGCCTTTCGGTTGTCCGCGACACCGCGATTGTCGTGTCACTGGTCGTATTGGGGCTTTATGCAGGTTCCGCTTTTCTGATCCCGCTGACCATGGCCTTGCTGATCAACGTCCTGATCATCGCGCTGAGTGACCGGGTTATTGCGCTGACCAAGGCTCCGGTCTGGTTGGCTAACCTGGCTGGAGTGACCGTGGTTTTGGTCGGGTTGTTCATGATCATGTATATTCTGGGCAATCAGGCGACGCAGTTTGCACGCTCGATCAATACATACGAAAGCCAGTTCGACGAGGCCGTTAACCGCATAAACGACCTTGTGGGCAACGATATCACGGCCTTCATCAGGGACAATCTGGTCAACATTGATATGTCTTTCGTCGCCCGGATGTTGCTGGGCAGCGCAACGTCCTTGCTGAACCAGTTTTTCCTCATCAGCCTTTACGTTGCATTCCTGATGGCCGAACGTCTGGCGTTCCGCAAAAAGATCCGTATGGCCGCCGGTGACCCTAAAACCGGTGCCGAGTTCGCTTTGGTTCTGGACGCGATTTCCTTTAGTCTGCAGCGTTATGTCGGAGTGAAGACCTTTATCAGCCTGATAACGGCTGGAATCAGCTATGTGGTCTTCAAGACCCTTGGTCTTGAGTATTCCGAGACATGGGCAGTGCTGACCTTTGCCCTGAATTTCATACCCTCGATTGGGTCAATTATTGCGGTTCTGTTTCCAGCGGCGATTGCACTGGTTCAATTTGAAAGTATCGGGCCGTTTCTGATCATAGTTTTCGGCTGTGGCACGCTTCAGTTCATGATCGGTAATTTTCTGGACCCGGCCATGCTGGGCCGATCGCTGAACATGTCGACATTTCTGGTCATTCTGGCACTTATGTTCTGGACTACGGTCTGGGGTCTGATCGGAGCCTTCCTGAGCGTTCCGCTGACCGTCTGCATCCTGATCATCTTCAGCCATATTCCCGCATTGCGCCCGATCGCAATTTTAATGTCCCTGAATGGTGAACTCGGCGACGAAGGGCCGCCATCGGGGAATACAGTCTGAACAGGCCAATCCCCAATGCAACTTGAAACACTAAGGAAAATGCCAGGATCGAATCCTCCATGCTGACACTCTTTGTTTCCCTCTTTGTCCTATGTTTGTACCTGACCGCCGCGGTCTTTTCGATACGCGCCGCTCAAACAGCGCGCACACCGCAGGGTGCCGTGGGATGGGTGGTCTTTTTGATCTCGGCGCCGATAGCTGGCGTACCGCTGTACTTGTTTCTGGGACATCATCGTTTTCGCGGGTATCGCCTGGCCCGAAAGCACGCTGAGACTGTTGTCGAAGGGATAAAAAGCTTTGCGGATTTTTCGCGCCCAGATCCGGGCATGATCACGATCAATCCGCTCCCTTTCGAAGAGCTTGCGCATCTTCCCATATCACGCGGCAACGGTGCAGATTTGCTTGTCGATGGGCAGGCAACCTTTGACGCTATCTTTCAGGCTATCGACGCGGCTCAGGACTATGTGCTTGTCCAGTTCTACATCGTGCGTGATGACGGATTGGGGCGGCAACTGCAAAGCAAACTGATCGCTGCCGCAGAGCGCGGCGTGCAAGTTCGCTTTATGACCGACGCCGTAGGCAGTTATGGCCTACCGACAAGCTACATCACGTCGCTGCGCGCGGCGGGAATTCACGTTGCCGGTCAGCATGAAAAGCGTCATCCAGGACAGCGATTTCAGCTAAACTATCGCAATCACAGGAAAACGGTGATCATAGACGGAGAAATCGGCTTTATCGGCGGCCACAATGTCGGCGACGAATATCTCGGTCAGTCCGCAAAGTTCGGACATTGGCGGGACACACACATAAGGCTGACTGGACATATCGTGCGCCAACTACAACTGATCTTTACAGAGGACTGGTACTGGGCGCATCAAGAAGACCTGATAGATCAACTGGCCTGGGCGGGTCAGGAATCTGATCAGGACATGAACGCCCTTCTCGTCGCCACAGGTCCGGGGGACGAAACCGAAACCGGCGCCATGATGTTCTTTTCTGCAATCACGGAAGCAAAGGAACGATTGTGGATCGCATCCCCCTATTTCGTTCCTGATATCGACATCATGACCGCACTACGCCACGCCGCAATGCGCGGGGTAGATGTTCGCATTCTGGTTCCCGACGTGATTGATCACCGCTTGCCTTGGCTGGCGGCCTTTGCCTATTTCGACGAGATCAGGGAATGCGGCGCGCGGGTCTACCGGTACACTGATGGATTCATGCATCAAAAAGTATTTCTGGTGGACGACACCCTGACCGCTGTTGGCACCACCAATCTGGACAACCGCTCTTTCCGCCTGAATTTTGAGGCGATGGCCCTGTTCTTTGACAAGGACGCGGCCCATGCAGTTCACGACATGCTGCTAATGGACTTTGAATCCAGCTATGAGCTGGTCAAAACCTTACCCGAACAACCGGCCTATATTCGGTTCGGCTCGCCTCTGGCGCGGTTGTTCGCACCAATCCTTTAAAGGATCGACTCTTCCTGCAGCACCCGCGACATGACCGCGACCAAAAAGGCTGTGGACAGCCCAAATGCCAAAAGCCCGGTGACCGACGCAAATGCACCAAAGATGCGCAGCCCCTCTCCTAACACAATGTCGCCGTAACCCAGCGTAGTGAACGTCACCAAGGAAAAATACAGCGCCGAATTCCAGTCCGCCAGAACATCCCCAAAGACCCAGACAATCGCCCAAAGCCAGACCTGAAAGGTATGGATCATCACGATAAAAATCAGTGCGATACAGAGCGGACTGGCGATTGTGACAAACCTTTTGCTTTTTTCCAGTTTGATCGACATCACGCGGATGATCTGCATGCACCAGGTCAGCAGGGCAATTTCGATCAAAAAGCAGATACCCAAATAAACGCTTCCCCAGATAATCTGCTCGGATAAGGTCACCGGCGCCCATCCCCTCTGTTTTTAAGTCTCGTCACAATCGCTTCAATTGCAGGATTGGGCAACCCTGCGTCTGCGACGAATGGAAACGATAGCGCCATTGAACTGGACACCGCTTCGGTCGGCTGCAAATTGTGAGTGGCAGAATACAGGGCGCCTATGAATGCTGCTTAAAATAACTGATGTCCATAAATCATATGCAAACGGTCGACCGATTTTGAACGGAGTATCTCTGTCGTTGGACCATGGCCAAACGCTTGCCCTAACCGGGGAAAGTGGCAGTGGCAAAAGCACGCTTCTAAATCTCGCAGGTGCGCTGGACATATTCGATGCGGGCGAAATCTCACTGGGCGGAACCAACCTGTCCAAACTAGACGATACCGGGCGCGCAGCCCTTCGGCGCGAGCGTGTGGCCCTGGTATTCCAACAGTTCAATCTGATCCCGTCGTTGACGGTCGGCCAAAACCTGTCCTTCCATGCCCGGCTTGCCGGTAAATATGATCCGGACTGGTGCGATCATCTTGCAGACAAACTGGGATTGCGGGACCTGCTAGACCGCTTTCCCGAGAACCTGTCAGGCGGCCAGCAGCAACGCGTTGCCATCGGACGCGCCCTTGCGCCGCGCCCCAGTCTTTTGCTCGCGGATGAACCAACAGGAAATCTGGATGAGGTCGCAAGTACCAATGTATTGGATTTGATGCTTGCGCTGGTCGCCGAAACCAGCGCAGCCCTGCTTTTGGTGACACATTCGCATGACATAGCAGCCCGTCTGGACCAACAGGTCCGCCTGTCCGGCGGTCATATCTCGTGACTTTGGCCGTCATACAGGCGTTGGTGTCGCACTGGCGTGCCCATTGGCTTCAGCTATTGACCTTGTTGACCGGCACTGCGCTTGCGACCGGGCTGTGGTCGGCGGTTCAGGCCATAAACTCCGAGGCGCGGGCAAGCTATCAACGGGCCAATGATCAGCTCTCATTTGGTCAATACGATGAATTGCACGCCACCTCGGGGAATTTGACGATCGACCATTATGTCAGCTTGCGTCGGGCTGGCTGGCAGGTCGCTGCGGTGCTTGAGGGGCGTTGGCGCCATAGCGGGCGCAATCTGCAGGTCATGGGGGTCGACTTGGTCGCCTTTCCACCCCTACCGGCCCTCAGCCGTTTGGAACAAAGCGATACGCCGCCCGATCCCGCAGATATGCTCACCGCGCCCGGCAGGATAATAGTCGCGACGGAACTTGCCCAGATTCTGGCGCAGGCAAGCGACCTGCCCACGATCCTGTCCAGCGACGCGCTGCCGCCCGATCTGGTCTTTACCGATATTGGCGTTGCCGAACAGCTGCTTGACAAAAAGGGGCAGATTTCACGTCTGGTCGTCTTGCCAGAGCAGCCCCGAGCGATCCCATCGCTTGAGCAGATCGCCCCCGATCTGACACGCGTTGCAGCCTCGACCAGATTGGACACGGCGCAACTGACAGAGAGCTTCCACCTCAACCTGTCTGCCTTTGCTCTTTTGTCCTTTGCCGTCGGGCTGTTCATCGTCCATGGCACCGTCGGGCTGGCCTTTGCACAGCGCCGAGCAATTATCAGAACAATACGTGCGCTGGGCGTTCCGATGCGTCAGATCGTATGGATCATTCTGGCCGAGCTTTCGCTGCTGGCCCTGATTGGAGGGGGCGCCGGTCTGGTACTGGGTTTCCTGCTGGCCGGGGCCTTGCTGCCCGACGTGGCATCGACCCTACGCGGGTTGTATGGTGCACCAGTTGAAGGTCAGCTTTCGCTTCAACTGCACTGGGTTCTTGCGGGCTTGGCCATGGCCCTGTTCGGAACGCTATTGGCCAGCTCTCAGGCTTTGTTCCGATTGGCTCGGCTGCCGCTGTTATCCAGCCCGGGTCCGCAGGCCTGGCGGGGGGACGACACTGCAACCAAAAGATTGGCTCTGATCGGAGTATTCCTGATTGGGTTGGGGATCGTTTCAATCTTTGTGGCCGACGGTTTGGTCGCAGGGTTCGTGCTGGTTGCCGGAATCCTGACGGGTTCTGCGTTGATTTTACCGTTTCTCTTGCTGATCGCAGTAACCGGACTTCAGAAGCTACAGAACGGCCCGGTCAGACAATGGGTATTCGCCGACATGCAGGCGCAACTGCCCGGTCTCTCTTTGGCCCTGATGGCATTGATGTTGGCATTGGCCGCAAATATCGGCGTTGGAACCATGGTGTCGAGTTTCCGGCTGACATTTACTGGGTGGCTTGACCAACGACTGACATCAGAACTGTATATAACCGCAGCCGACGAACAACAGGCGCAGGACATCAAGAAATGGCTGCTGCCTCAGGTCGACGCCGTTTTGCCGATCCGCAGCGTCGAGCTGGCGCACGGAAGCGGCCCCTTGTTTCTTTACGGAGTGGTGAACAATCCGGTTTATCAAGAAAACTGGTCGCTGATCGCCTCAGTGCCCGGAGTATGGGATCAGGTGATGTCCGGAACCGCCGTTCTGATCAACGAACAGCTTGCGCGCAGATCCAATTTGTGGCCCGGAGATCAAATCACGCTCCGCCCGGGTCACAAGCTGGTCATTGCAGGGGTCTATTCTGATTATGGCAATCCAACCGGACAAGCCATCGTGTCGATGGAGCTTTTGGAAGATATCGCACCCAATACCGAGGAACGGCGATATGGCGTTCGCATGCCCCCTGATCAGGCCAGCGATGTTGCCGAAAGGCTTCGGGCGGAATTTGACCTTCCTCCGCAGGCAGTCGTTCATCAAGCGGACATGAAGGCCCGATCCACGGAAATCTTCGAGGACACATTTGTGGTGACCTCTGCGCTGAATATCCTGACGCTTGGGGTTGCTGGATTTGCAATCCTGACCAGCCTGCTGACGCTTTGGACACAACGGTTGCCTCAGATCGCACCGGTCTGGGCGCTTGGCCTGACGCGGGCGCAACTGGCGCGGTTTGAACTGACGCAGAGCGTGCTTTTGGCCTCTCTGACCGCCGCGCTGGCCTTGCCGCTTGGGTTAGTTCTGGCCTGGACGTTGCTGACGGTCATCAATGTCGAGGCGTTTGGCTGGCGGTTACCAATGTACCTATTCCCAAGCGACTGGTTCTATCTATTTCTTCTGACCTTACTGGCCGCTGTTATCGCCGCTGCGGTTCCAGCCCTTCGGTTGCTGCGCATCCTGCCTGCCGAGTTGTTAAGAGTGTTTGCCAATGAACGCTAAAGCCTGGTTCCTAATTCTGGCCCTGCTATTGCCCGCCCAACTTCGGGCGCAGGGCTTTGCCGGTCTTGGAGGTGAGGCCGACGGGTTCGACGTCCCCCTGCTTGGGTATCAGTTGAGCTTTCCACAGGATCACGGTCCCCATCCCACTTTCAAGATCGAATGGTGGTATCTGACCGCAAACCTGAAAGGAGAAGACGGGCGCGATTACGGTGTGCAATGGACGTTGTTCCGCTCGGCGCTGAAACCCTATGAAGAGCAATCCTGGCAAAGTCCGCAGTTGTGGTTGGGCCATGCCGCCTTGACCACCCCTGATGCCCATTACTTTGCTGAACGCCTGTCGCGGGGCGGTATCGGTCAGGCCGGGGTAACTGCCACCCCATTCGAAGCCTGGATCGACGAATGGTACATGCGCGGACCCGACTTTAATGCGCTGAAGATTAGGGCCAACGGTTCTGAGTTCGGATACGATCTGTCAATGCGCGCAACGGGGCCTTTGGTCTTTCACGGGGATGCCGGATATTCGGTCAAGTCTACGCAGGGGCAGGCAAGTCATTACTATTCACAGCCGTTTTTCGACCTGACAGGCACAGTGCATCTGCCGGATGGGGATGTTGCGGTATCCGGACAGGGTTGGCTGGATCGGGAATGGTCCTCGCAGCCCTTGGCCGAGGATCAAAGCGGATGGGATTGGTTCTCGCTCAGCTTTGAAGGCGGCGACAAGCTGATGGCCTTTCGCCTGCGCGGAGAGGCTGAGGATTTCACCTCTGCAACGTGGATCGGCAAGGATGGCGAAACCACCGCGCTTGCCGATGGCTCTGTTTCTTTTGAACCGCTTCAGACAGCTCATGTCGCTGACCGGGATATCCCGATTGAATGGCGTGTTACACTCCCCGCCCGCGGGGTGGATATTGTCGTCAGCGCCCTGACACCCAAAGCCTGGATGGCAACCCGCTTTGCCTATTGGGAGGGGCCCGTTACGGTCTCAGGCAGCCATTCAGGCCGTGGCTATCTTGAAATGACCGGGTATTAGATCATCGCACCACGTAGACCGAGACTGTCGAATGCCGCACGACGCGCGCAGCATTCGGACCCAGCAGGTAATCCTTGAAGTCCGGCTTATGCGCCCCAATGACGATCAGGTCAGATCCGGCGCTTTCTGCGGTTCTCAGGATCTCCTGATAGGCCGTGCCCGTGGCCACCACATGGCGGATCTTTTCATTGCGCTCACTGCCCAATGTTGATGCGCACAGCTCGGTCAGTTGTTTCTGCGCCTCAGCCAATGCCTTTTCATGGAAATCCGCCTGGAAAAAGCCGGACACCCAGCTTTCTCCAAAATCGGGCAGAACACTGACCACATCCAGCTGCGCCCCCTCCAAATCGGCCAATGCAGCGGCCTTTTGAAGGACCGGGCCATCAATTTTTCCATTGCTGATATCAACAGCACACAGAACAGAACGTGTCATGCGGGCACCCCTTGTCTGGCGGCACGGCCGCGTTGCAGGAAGGCGATCAGACCCAACAGGATCATCGCCGGGATATACACCAGTTGCTTGGGTGGCTGGCTTGACGGCAGGCTGACCGAGGTCAGGCGCACGGCCTCATCCCCGTAATAGTCGAAGATGCTCAGATCATCTGCAACAGGCGCGCCGAACAGCGGCTCTTCCAGTTTGATCAGACCGTCCTCTTCGATCAGCAGTAGACCCATCGCATCAACCCGTGCAGGACCGCCGTCTTCGTCACCGACAGAGACGACAACCGTGGTATCCACCATCTCAAGCGTGTCGAAATCCGGGCCGCTGATGACCAGACGCACCTCGGTTCCGGGCGGTGTTTCCCCGATCGTTTCGGTGAATGCAGCCGGTTCAACGGTCTGATATGGGGGTGAAATCCTGTCCATAAAGTAATCCGGACGGAATAGTGCGAAAGCAACCGCGACCAAGGCAACGCTTTCATAGATCCGGCTGCGGGTCAGGAAGTAGCCCATCGTGCCCGCCGTAAAGACAAGGATCGCTATCGTCGCAAATATCGCAACGATTATCCCTTCGACCCAGGTCACATCAATCAACAGAAGGTCTGTGTTGAAGATGAAGACAAACGGCAACGCGACCGTGCGCAGGCTATAGAAGAAGGCGATGAATCCGGTCTTGATCGCATCGCCCCCCGATACAGCCGCAGCCGCGAAACTGGCCAGCCCCACGGGCGGTGTCACATCCGCCATGATGCCAAAGTAGAAGACGAACAGATGCACCGCGATCAGCGGCACAATCAGCCCGCTCTGCGCGCCCAGCTCCACGACCACACCGGCCATCAAAGAACTGACGACGATATAGTTCGCAGTGGTCGGCAGGCCCATGCCCAGGATCAGGCTGAGGATACCGACCATGATCAGCATCAGGATCAGATTGCCACCCGACAGGAATTCGACCAGATCGGCCATCACCTGGCCCACACCGGTCAGGGTCACGGTACCAACGATCACACCCGCCGTGGCCGTCGCCAGCGCGATACCGATCATGTTGCGCGCGCCGTCGATCATGCCCTGCCACAGATCCGCGACACCGTCGATGAACGCGTTGTAGAAGTTGCTTTGCCCCCGGAACATCGCCTTCAGCGGTTTCTGCGTCAGCAGGATCACAAACAGCAAGGACGTGGCCCAAAAGGCCGAAAGACCGGGCGATTTCTGTTCAATCATCAGGAAATAGACCAGCACGATGATCGGCAGAAGGTAGTGCAGGCCCGCCTTGTAGATCTCGCTAATGACCGGCAGCGTCACCTCTTTGGCATTCGGGTCATCGGGTTCCAGATCGGGCACCTGTGCGGCCAGGTACAGCAGCGCCACGTAAATTGCGCAGATGATCAGGCTGAGGACCAGACCGGCCGAGTTCGGCATCCAATTTGTCACTGCTTCTACAGGGAATTGAGAGCCATAGCAGAGCCCAGCAAAGACAATGAAGAACGAGAACATACCAACCACGGTACGTGCCAGTTTCACTTCGCGGTCGCCCAACGTGGGCATGTTCCGCTTTACGGCTTCGAGATGCACGATATAGACCAAAGCAATGTACGAGATCGCCGCTGGCAGGAAGGCGTGGGTGATCACCTCGACATAGGAAATTCCCACATATTCTACCATCAAGAAGGCTGCAGCGCCCATGACGGGTGGCATGATCTGCCCGTTCACCGAAGAGGCAACCTCGACCGAACCCGCCTGTTCGCTGCTGAACCCAACGCGTTTCATCAATGGAATGGTGAAGGTACCAGTGGTCACAACGTTTGCGATGGACGAGCCCGAGATCAGGCCGGTCGCAGCTGAGCCCACAACCGCCGCCTTGGCGGGGCCGCCGCGCAGGTGACCCAGCGCGCCAAAGGCCATCTTGATGAAATAGTTCCCTGCCCCGGCCTTATCCAGCAAGGCGCCAAACAGAACGAACAGGAATACAAACTTGGTCGAAACACCCAAGGCGATTCCGAACACGCCCTCGGAGGTGATCCACATATGGCTCATCGCCTTTTTCAGGCTGGCGCCCTTCCAGCGGATGACTTCGGGCACCCATTCGGATGATCCAAAGAAGACATAGGCCAAAAAGATCGTCGCAATAATCGCCATCGCCGGGCCAAGCGCGCGGCGCGCGGCCTCGAACAACAGTAATAGCCCACCCAGGGCGATCCATTTGTCTGTATCGTCTGCCAGCCCTCCGGCATCAACGATCTTGGTGTAGAAGAAATATCCGTACAGCGCCACAAACGCGCCCAGCAGCCCCATGATCCAATCATGCACAGGGATATAATCCCGTGGGCTGGATTTCAGCGCCGGATAGGCTGCAAAGGCCAGAAACATCGCAAAGGCCAGGTGAAACTGACGCGAATTGTTAACCACGCTGCCGGGCAACACATAGTTCGCCAGAGGCGAAGCAAGTACGACCTGAAAGATCGACCAGATCGCCGCCACGATCGCAAGGAAAACGCCTACATTCCCAACCGGATTACGCCCTCCGGCATCTGAAGATGCGACCAGATCCTGTAGTTCTTCTTCGGATAGCGGGCGGTTCGATTGTGTCTCGGAACTCATGAAAATGTCTCCCCGTCGTGGCCATTTGCGGCCTTCTGAATCACCCGCTTGATACGGGTTTTGTGCGGGGCGCCCGACGGGCACCCCGCGTCAGGTCTGGCTTATTGAATCCAGCCTTTTTCTTTATAGTACTTCTCGGCACCCGGATGCAGCGGAGCCGACAGGCCGTCCGCGATCATCTCTTCGGGCTTAAGGTTGGCAAATGCCGGGTGAAGCTTTTTGAAGTCATCGAAGTTCTCGAAAACCGAGCTGACAACCGCATAAACCGCATCATCCGATACGTCCGCCGAAGTCACGAAGGTCGCGCCAACGCCGAATGTCGCGGTATCACCATCCGACCCGCGGTACATGCCGCCGGGAATGGTAGCAGTACGGTAGAATGAGTTGTCGTTGACCAGCTTGTCCACGGCCTCGCCGCTGACATTGACCAGAACCGAGTCGCAAGCCGTGGTGGCTTCTTGAATCGAGCCCGAGGGGTGACCCACGGTATAGACCATTGCGTCAATCTGGTTGTCGCAAAGCGCCGCAGACTGTTCCGCCGCCTTCAACTCGGTCGCCAGTTCGAAATCGTCAGTGGACCAGCCCATTTCGCCCAGCAGAACCTCCATGGTGCCACGCTGACCGGAACCGGGGTTACCGATATTTACGCGCTTGCCTTTCAGGTCTTCGAAATTGGTCACACCGGAATCGGCACGGGCCACAACGGTAAACGGTTCGGGGTGAACCGAGAAGACGGCGCGCAGGTTTTCAAACGGGCCGGCCTCTTCGAATTTCGAGCTGCCGTTATAGGCGTGGTACTGCCAGTCGGACTGCGCGACACCAAACTCCAGCTCGCCTTCGCGAATGGTGTTGATGTTGTACACGGAACCGCCGGTCGATTCGACCGAGCAGCGCACGCCATGTTCCTTGCGCCCTTTGTTGACCAGACGACAGATTGCACCGCCAGTTGGGTAATACACCCCGGTCACGCCACCTGTGCCGATGGTGATAAACTCTTCGGCATAGGCCGCAGGCGCCATCAGAGCCGCCGTGACAACCGCGCCGAGGCTAAGCTTGCTGCTGTTTTTCATAAGTGAACTCCCATTATTTTTCTGGTGGGAGACACATCAAAGCGCCGGATAAATGGCCCTGCGATATGCAACAACGCCCGCTATGCAGCAGGCATATCTTTGAATTTTCAGAATCTCCCAACCCGTAAGAGGTTTCATTCTGAGCATTAGCTTGTCAAGGCCAGCAGGTCACCAAAGCAGGCGTATCCTCAGATTTGACAAGCCCCCCTGAATTTTCCCCGCCTTTGAAGCTTTTCTTGCGCATCTGCCCCGCAGTGACCGCAAACACATCCAATTATGCGCTTTTGACATCGGGAATTCTGACCAGAACGCGAAAGTGTGAGTTGGGAATGCGAGCAATTAGAACTGCCGGAAAGAAAAAACAGAAGGCAGGTTCCCCTAACCCTCTGTTTTTACTTTGGTACCCAAGGCCGGACTCGAACCGGCACGGTATCACTACCGGGGGATTTTGAATCCCCTGCGTCTACCATTCCGCCACTTGGGCCACGGACACTGAATTAGCGTTCAAAATCGAGAAGGTCCAGAGGCAAAAAACACCCTGATTGAGGAATGTTCCAGCCTGCAAGGTTGACGGCCTGCGGGGCGCATGATTTGGCTTACCCAACACATGTACAGGGAAATTGCACCTGATGCTGCGACCTCTTTATGACTGGACCATTCGTCTGGCAGAACACCCGAATGCCTTGTGGGCGCTGGCTATTGTTTCCTTCATCGAAAGCTCTTTCTTTCCGATACCGCCGGACGTTCTGATGATTCCCATGATCCTTGCCCGACCCTCCCGGGCCTGGCTGATTGCTTCTGTGGCACTGGTAGCTTCGGTTTTGGGCGGAATGTTAGGATATGCAATCGGCGCGTTCTTTTATGAAAGCCTCGGCCAGCCCATCCTTGAATCCATGGGCAAAGCCCACGCCATGGAAGAGTTCAACACACGGTTCAATGACTTTGGTTTCTGGGCTGTTCTGGCCGCTGGGGTTACGCCTTTTCCCTATAAGGTCATCACCATCATGTCCGGCTGGACAGGGATGCCCCTGGGCACCTTCATTGCCACCTCGATTCTGGCCCGAGCGATCCGGTTCTTCATCGTCGCCGGTCTGCTTTGGGGGTTCGGAGAGCCGATCCGCACCTTCATAGAAAAGCGGCTGGGCCTTATGTTTACCCTGTTCATCATCCTTTTGTTCGGCGGGTTCCTAGCGGTGAGATTCCTATGACAAGACGAAATTTACTGGTCCTGGTTGCCACGTTTGGATCTGTGGCATTGCTGCTTGGGGCCTTTGCGTTTCAGTATCTCGGCGGGCTTCCACCCTGCAAAATGTGCATCTGGCAACGCTATCCGCATGCTGTCGCCATCCTGATCGGTGCTGCGGCGCTTGCGCTACCTCGGCTGGCGATCCTCCCTCTTTTAGGCGTCATGGCGGCGCTGACCACTGCGGTCATTGGTGTCTATCACGCTGGTGTAGAACGCGGTTTGTGGGAAGGTCCGTCAAGCTGCACATCAAGCAGCATCGGCGGTCTGTCGGCAGAAGAACTGCTGGATCAGATCATGTCGGCACCACTGGTACGCTGTGATGATATTCCATGGGAGTTATTTGGTGTTTCCATGGCCGGATGGAATGCCGCTTTGTCTTTCGTTCTGGTTCTGCTCTGGTTCGCCGCGTGGCGTGAAGGCCGTTAGAGCTCGTCCAGTTCCGCATCCCAATAGAGAAAGTCTATCCAACTGTCATGCAGATGGTTCGGTGGGAATTTTCGTCCAACGTTGCGCAAAGCCTCGGCATCCGGCTGCCGCGGAGGCTTGCGCAATGTCATTCCTGCTTGCCGCAGTGATTTAGACCCTTTGCGCAAGTTACATGGGCTACAGGCCGCAACAACGTTCTGCCAGCTTGTCACCCCGCCCGCCGCGCGCGGGATCACGTGATCAAAGGTCAGATCCCCACGGCTGCCACAGTATTGGCAGCGGAATTCATCCCTCAGAAATAAATTAAAGCGCGTGAAGGCCACGCGCTTTCTGGGTTTTACATAATCTTTCAGCACAACGACCGAGGGTATTCGTATTTCGGTGCTCGGGCTTCGGACAACTTCGTCATATTCGGCGACGATATCCACCCTGTCCAGCCAGGCAGCTTTTATGGCCTCCTGCCACGGCCAGAGCGATAGTGGATAGTAGGACAAGGGGCGGTAATCGGCGTTCAAAACCAATGCCGGATGATGCTTGAGCGCACCGGGTTCCCTGACAAATTCGGTCCTGAAGTCTCCGTCCATATCAGAATCGCTCCACGCTCTGCTCTGCCTCTTTTGGCATCAGAGCGGAGAACCCCCGCCCCGGCCTTAGCTTTACTATATATCGTGTTAAAGCTCTGACAAGCCCTGAGTTTCCACAATATCTCGGGGATTGAGTATTCCGAATCCGTAACAGGCCGATGACAGTTATCCACAGGTTGCACCAATTCGATCGCCGGGCTATGGCGGGTAATGTCCTGGTTCATCCGCTTCAATAAACCATTCAATGTATTGCCGCAGTTCACGGATCGCGCGAATGCGGAGTCTCCGCGCAGTACGCTGTCGGATTTCATTGATCTGCCGGACGTGTATCCCGCCGGGCGATTGGACCGCGATAGCGAAGGTTTGATGCTGTTGACCGACAATGGTCGCCTTCAGGCGCAGATAGCCGATCCCAAGCATAAAATGGCTAAGACCTATTGGGTGCAGGTCGAAGGGGAGCCAGACGCCTCCGCCCTAAAAGCCCTGCGCGATGGTGTTGAGCTGAAGGAGGGCTTGACCCGCCCTGCCAAGGCGCGATTGATGGATCAGCCCGAGGCATTGTGGCCGCGCGACCCGCCGATCAGAGTGCGGCAGACGGTGTCGGATTGTTGGGTCGAACTGGTCCTTCGAGAAGGTCGAAACAGGCAAGTGCGCCGGATGACGGCGGCCGTTGGGCACCCGACCCTTCGACTGATCCGCGCCCGGATTGGCGACTGGACTTTGGACGGGCTTGAGCCGGGGCAATGGGATAGCCTATCTATGCCTGCCCTTGCGCCATCTTCTTCGCGCAAACGGGACCGGCGCCCACGTCGGTGACCGAAACGCCTATTTGTGATAGGATCGAGGAATGAAGGTATCACCTGACATTCCGCAGCCAACCGGCCTTTTAGAAGCGTCACTTTATGTCGACGACCTGGATGCTGCAGAGCATTTCTATGGGGACGTTTTGGCGCTTGAGCAAATCCAGCGTGTCGCCAACCGGCATGTGTTCTACAAGGTGGGTGGTTCAGTGTTGCTGCTATTCAATGCGGCAGAGACCGAAAAACCTCCGGGCAACCCGCGCCTGCCTGTTCCCGCCCATGGCGCCCAAGGTCCGGGTCATGCCTGCTTTGGCATGGCGCGCGCGCAAATCGCGGTGATGCGAAAACATCTTATAGACTGGAACGTGCCCGTAGACGCTGAATTTGAATGGCCGAACGGAATACTGTCTCTATACGTTCGCGACCCGTCCGGGAATTCCATCGAATTCGCCGAGCCTTCCTTATGGGACTAGGATCACCGCAGCGGTTTCTTGTCACCTCCCGTGATCCGATAGATTAGACTTTCAGTCACTCCGACCTTGCCCAGCACCGCCTGAAATGTTGCCATGTGCGGTGTGGCAAAATGCTCCTCGAGCGCGGCCTGACTTTCCCATTCTTCGTAGATCCGAAACCGATTGGCATGACCCAGAATCTGGCTGAATTCATAGACCGTGCAGCCTGCTTCCTTCACCGTCTCGGCAACCATTTCCTGCGCAGCTTTTCTGGCAGCTTCGACACCTTCCGGCGTAATTTCGATAGTTCCGGTTACGATCAGCATGGTATCTCCAATCTCAGATCAATCCGTTTGGTAATCCTGTCGACCGGCGTGCCGTCACGAAGGGGCACACCAAAATCAACCGAGTAATCTTGGAATCCCATCTTCTCGTAATAGTTCAGGCCCAACCGGTTATCAGCCCTTATTGTCGCGCTGATGGAACCGAGCCCAACCCCTACGGCAAATTTGGCGGTTTCTTCAAACAAGGCACGCCCTGCCCCCTTCAAAACCGGTTCGCGGCGGGTGAAGGTTGCAATGTCAGCACAATCGTCGGGCAGTGCGTCATTCACCCCAAGCCATTGAAACCCGGCAACCTCACCTTGCGCGTCCATCGCTACATGGCTGCAAATCTTATCGAGACCCAATAGATAACTCTGCGCAAACTGCGCCTCGGAGAAAGGGGTTTCATTCGCAGTCGTACCACCAATGGCGATGATCTGGTTGAGCAAATCGCAAGCTGCTGCGACATCCTCGGGCATCATGGGGCGGACCGCAATCATTGCTTAAAGGCTCAGCTTGTCACGCATGAAAGCCAGTGCGACGCTAAGACCATCCGGGGCAATACCGTGGCCGGTGCCCTTCATGACATGGGCATAGACCTCTTTGAACTCAGCCGCTTGCAGGGCCTCGGCGGCTTCGGGCAATGATTGTGGCGGCACGACGTCATCGGCGTCGCCATGTACCAGTAGGACCGGCATGCGGCTGACTGTTTCATCCGGCAGCAGATCGGGTTCCAGAAGGCGTCCTGAAATGGCTACTATCCCGGCCACTGGGTCCTCGCGGCGCGGGGCGACATGCAGGCTCATCATCGTGCCTTGCGAAAATCCGAACAGAACCACCTGCTCGGGCAGAACGTCTTCGTCCACCATCAACGCATCGAGGAAAGCGTCGAAGTCATCCGCCGCCATTTCCATCCCGCGGCGCGATTCTTCTTCGGAAGAGCCATCAATCCACGGGATCGGGAACCACTGAAAGCCATTGGGCATACCCGGGATCTGCTCGGGCGCGTCAGGGGCAACGAACAGCGTGTCCGGCAAGTGCTCGCCCAACACATCGGCCAGCCCCAGCAAGTCGGCCCCGTTGGCGCCATAGCCATGCACGAACACCACGACCGAGCGCGTATCGCCCGAAACCGGCTCTTTTCGGAGCGCATTCAAAACCCGTGTCATCTGATCCCTTCTCGTTCTTTTGCGACCCGGTAATAGGCCCACAACGCCCGCGCTGCAACCGACCGCCAGGGTGACCACGCTTCGGCCATCCGGCGCAGTTCTTTATCCGTAGGGCGCTTGGGTAAATCATAGAGGATGCGCGCGGCCTCTTGCAGCGCAAGGTCGCCCGGTGCAATCACATCGGCACGGCCCAGAGAAAACATCGCGTAAATCTCGGCAGTCCAGACGCCTATGCCTGAAATTTCGGTCAGGATCGCCACAACATCCTCATCAGGTGCGTCGCGTAACGCCTTGTAATCAATACGAGCCTCCGCAAGCGCTCGGGCATATCTGACCTTTTGGCGGCTAAGGCCCACCGCACGCAAATCCTCATCGGTGGCCCACATGATTTTGCGTGGGCCCGTCAGTTTTGCATCTTGCAGTCGTTTCCAGATGGCGTTCGCCGAGGCCACACTGACCTGTTGGCTGACAATCGCACTTAGCAGCTGGGCAAACCCGTCAGGCTTACGGCGCAGCGGCAAAGGCCCGGTCTGGTCCATCGCATAGGCCATGCGCGGACAGGTCTCGGCCAGCCACTTGGCCCCCTCGGCCACGCAATCGGGGGTTTCAATGATACGTCCGACGGACATGCGCGCTCCGGCAAATTGGTCAGCAGCACGTTAGGGTGCTTTGTCGCAGATGCAACCGTCTTGTATGACCCTGCTTTCATCGCTACGCATTGGCGCATGACAATGACACCCACGATCCCGGATAACAGTCAGGCCAAGCGTAATGTCGCTGTTCTGGTCGCAGCTCAGGCCATTCTGGGATCGCAGATGCCGATGATCTTTATTGTTGGCGGTCTGGCCGGGCAGTCGCTGGCCACCAATGCCTGTCTAGCAACCCTGCCCATCTCGCTGATCGTGCTGGGGTCAATGCTGGCGGCAACACCGATTTCGGCCATAATGCAACGCTGGGGACGGCGCGCAGGGTTTCTGGTTGGGGCAACGGCAGGTGCCTGCGGGGGGCTGGTTGGGGCCTACGGTTTGTATCTGGCCTCGTTCCCGGTCTTCCTGGCGGGCAGTCTGCTGACCGGCATCTATATGAGCGCGCACGGATTCTATCGCTTTGCCGCCGCGGACACAGCCTCGGACGCCTTTCGCCCTAAGGCAATCTCATACGTCATGGCCGGCGGTCTGGCCGCCGCGCTCATTGGCCCCCAAATCGTTAAGCTGACCTCAACCGCCTATGTGATCCCATTCCTGGGCACCTATCTGGCGGTGATTGTGCTCAACATTCTGGGTTCGGTCTTGTTTTTCTTTCTGGACATCCCCACGCCTGCAAAAGCCGCTGAGGGGGCCCCGACCGGACGCACCCGGCTTGAGATGCTAAAGACGCCGCGCATCGCCGTGGCCATCATCTGCGCAATGGTTTCTTATGCGTTGATGAATCTGGTCATGACATCCACTCCGCTGGCAGTGGTTGGTTGTGGCTACACAGCCAATGACGCGGCAGATGTGGTCTCTTTTCACGTTCTCGCCATGTACATCCCCAGTTTCTTCACCGGCCAGTTGATTGCCCGTTTTGGCGTCGAAAAGATCGTAGCTCTTGGTCTGGCAATCCTTGCCGGTGCTGGCGTTGTCGCCTTGCAAGGGGTTGAGCTTGAGAACTTCTTCATCGCTCTGATCTTGCTGGGCGTCGGATGGAATTTTGGCTTTATTGGCGCGACCACCATGTTGGCGGCATCGCATGACATCAACGAGCGTGGCCGCATGCAGGGTCTGAACGACCTGCTGGTATTCGGTGGCGTAACACTGGCTTCGCTTGCTTCGGGTGGATTGATGAACTGCTCTGGCGGCTCACCGGTTGAAGGCTGGACCGCGGTAAACCTTGCCATGGTTCCATTGTTGACTCTGGCCGGGGGCGCATTGCTTTGGTTGGTTCTGCGCCCGTCCGAGCCCGAAACGGTCTGAGGTCTACCAGCGACCCCGGACCACCTTCCACATCAGGGAAACCCGGCGCCGAACCTCACCCTGCATCAAATTCCCTGCGGCCACGCGATCTGGCTGAGCAATCGCCTTGCGCAACACCCATTCAGATTGCCAACCCGCCAAAAGCGCCGGGCGCGCCTCTGGTGAAATCGCCAGACGCTGTCCCTGTGCGCGCCGTAACCGGTTCAGAGCCTTTTGCGCCAGAGCGCGCACTGCATCGGGTGTTCCATCCAACAAAGGAATACGCCTGCGCGCTTCAAGATCCGGGATTGCGCGCAACCAGTTCGCCACGCCAACGGCATAGCCGAAATCTCGCAACACAGGCTCGTCGGCCTCACCCAAAGATTGCGCCGACGCGACCATCAAACTGGCTGAGCTGTGATTGAGGTAGGCCTCGAAATGGGCCTCGTCCTCGAAAGGATCGCGATAAATATCCCAGCGCCTTACGGCCACGTATTCATCCAGCATCACCGCCAGATGTGGGGAAAGAACCTGCGATAACGGCGTCACGACCTCATGTCGACGCACAGTCGGACCTTCAGCAATTTCCTGCAATGCATCGCGCCACCATTGCAGGCGCATTTCGGCAATCATCGCCTCTTGCGTGACCCAGGGCGCTCGGGCGACCTCGACATTCAGGGCATAGATCGGAAACAGAACCGAACGTGCGGCAACCGGCGCGGCCATCGCCGCCATGAACCGGTCCGGATCGGCGCGATGCACCAATGCAGCACAGGCCTTCAGATCGTCATTGAACTGCACCGTCACTCGGCCACCACCGCCCGAGGACGGCAATCCCGTACAAGCTTCCACTGGATCGCATCCAATAGGGCCTCAAACGACGCATCCACTATGTTCGCGCTGACCCCGACAGTTGACCAGCGCCGCCCCTGCCCGTCTTCGCTGTCGATGATGACCCGCGTCACGGCCTCGGTTCCGCCTTGGGTGATCCGCACCTTGAAATCGACCAGATGCATGTCGTCCAATATCCGCGAATATTGCCCCAGATCCTTGGCTAGAGCCTTGGCCAAAGCGTTCACCGGACCCCGGTCGCTGCCATCTTCGTCCAGAGATTCACTGACCGACAGCTTCTTTTCCCCGTCGACTTTTACCACGACAACGGCCTCGGACAGGCTGACCATCTTGTCGTATTTGTTCTTACGCCGCTCGACCGTGACCTTATAGCGTTTGACCTCGAAAAACGCGGGCAACTGGCCCAGCTCATCGCGCGCCAACAGCTCAAAACTGGCCTGGGCGGTGTCATAAGAATAGCCTTCGGCCTCGCGTTGCTTGATCCGGTCAAGAATGCGCCCCAGCGCCGGATCACCACTTTCCACGCTCAGGCCGGCCTCAGTCAGGCGTTTACGCAGATTCGACTGCCCCGCCTGGTTCGACATCGGGATGATCCGTGCATTGCCGACAGTCGCCGGATCGACATGTTCGTACGTCGACGGATCCTTCAGGATCGCGCTGGCATGCAGCCCCGCCTTATGCGCAAAAGCAGACGCCCCCACATAGGCCGCCTGCTTGCTGGGAACTCGGTTCAGGATTTCGTCCAACATACGGCTGACCCGCGTCAGACCCGCCAAGGCCTCGACGCTGACCCCAATATCAAACTGCGACACATAAGGTTCTTTCAGCAGCAAAGTGGGGATCAAAGCCGTCAGATTTGCATTCCCGCAGCGTTCGCCCAACCCGTTCAGGGTTCCCTGAATCTGACGCACGCCCGCATCCACAGCAGCGAGCGAGCACGCAACCGCGTTTTCCGTGTCATTATGGGTATGAATGCCCAAACGATCACCTGGCAAACCTGCGGCAATCACCTCGGATACAACCCGCGACACTTCACCGGGCAATGCGCCCCCATTGGTGTCACACAGAACAACCCAGCGAGCTCCGGCCTCTAAAGCGGCCTTGCAAACCAGGACCGTATATCTGGGATTGTCTCTGTAGCCGTCAAAGAAATGCTCAGCGTCAAAAAGCGCCTCACGCCCCTGCGCCACGATATGCGCAACCGAGGCGTGCACATTCTCGACATTCTCCTCCAGA
This sequence comes from Ruegeria sp. CDSA241, assembly GCF_059611265.1. NCBI lineage: Bacteria > Pseudomonadati > Pseudomonadota > Alphaproteobacteria > Rhodobacterales > Roseobacteraceae > Ruegeria > Ruegeria sp. CDSA241. The sequence continues at coordinate 39,087 of NZ_JBXWPF010000020.1, read as the reverse complement.
GTGATCCCAAGCGCCTGGGTCACGTGGTAATCATGCGACTTGCCCACAAGACACACTGACTTCGTGCCTGCGTTCATCACCGCCGCAAGAACATCGTCATTCTCAGCTGACCGGCCCACGCGTTTGGTCATCCCAAAAGCGGTCAACCGCGCCGCAGTTTTTGGCGCGGCATCAAAAAACGCACTGTCAGTCGGGTTCGCACCGGGCCAACCACCTTCGATGTAATCCACACCCAACTCGTCCAGCGCCTGCGCGATCTGCACCTTCTCAGCGGTCGAGAACTGCACGCCCTGCGTCTGCTGCCCATCGCGCAAGGTGGTGTCGTAGAGGTAGAGGCGAGTTTTTGTCATAACACTCCCTCCAACTTGGCAAGGTCAAAGCCGGTACCGGGAACCAACTCTACACCTTCTTTGCTCATCCGCACTTCAAGGCCAGCGGCCACATATGTTGCTTTCAGGCGATCCACCTCTGAGAAATCCTTGCTCTGCATCGCCCCGGCCCGCGCTTCTGCCAGTTTATCCGCATACGACCCCAAATCCACTGAGGCCAGATCGGCCCATGCACCCATTTCGGGCATCAACAGACCCATAACCTCGGCGCCAGCCAACAGGCTTGCATGGTCACCTTCGGACGCCAGCCGGTATAGCTCGGTGATGGCGCCCGCTGTGTTCAGATCATCGCTCAGCGCAGCGATGACCGCGGGCGCCGCGCTGGCGGCGGGCTCGATGCCTGATGTCAGCGCCCGCCACTTGCGCAGCGTTGCTTCCGCTTCACGTGCCTTTTTCTCTGTCCAGTCCATCGGTTTGCGATAATGCGTCTGCAAAAAGACAAAGCGGATCACCTCACCGGGCACGCCCTGCTCCAGAAGATCGTGCACGGTGAAGAAGTTGCCCAGCGATTTGGACATTTTCTTGCCTTCGACCTGCAGCATCTCATTGTGCAGCCAAACGCGCGCAAACTCGCCATGCGGGTGGGCGCATTTGCTCTGGGCGATCTCGTTTTCATGGTGCGGGAACATCAGATCGTTGCCACCGCCGTGAATGTCAAAGCTCTCACCCAACAGCTCATAGCTCATGGCCGAGCATTCGATATGCCAACCCGGACGCCCTCGACCCCAAGGAGACTCCCACCCGGGCAACTCGTCGGTAGACGGTTTCCACAGAACGAAATCCATCGGGTTCTTCTTATACGGCGCAACTTCGACCCGAGCACCCGCGATCATATCATCCACGGACCGACCGGACAGGGCTCCGTACTGCTCTTTCCAACTGTCCACCGCGAACAGAACATGCCCTTCGGCCGCATAGGCGTGACCCTTGGCAATCAGATCCTCGATCATCGCGACCATTTGAGTAATATATTGCGTCGCGCGCGGCATCTCGGTCGGCTCCAACGCCCCCAGCGCGCCCATGTCGTGCAGATACCAGCCAATGGTTTCATCCGATCGTTCCTGCACCAAATCCTCCAGCGACCCTTTGGCCCCGGCCTTCTGTCGAGACAACGCGGTCGCGTTGATCTTGTCATCCACATCGGTGAAATTGCGCACATAGGTCACATGATCTGCGCCATAAACATGCCGCAGCAAACGATAGAGCACATCAAACACGACCACGGGCCGCGCGTTACCCAGATGGGCACGGTCATAGACGGTAGGTCCACAGACATACATCCGCACATTGTCGGCGCTGATCGGAACGAAATCCTCTTTTGTCCGTGTCCGTGTGTTGTGCAGTTTGATCGTCTTCATCTGTCGGCTCCTAAGAACGGCATAGCGTCTCGCGTTGGCGCGGGCTTAGCAACTTGTCTCAGGGAAGAAAACGAAAGAAACCGGCCCGCTTGATAAATCAGCAGGTAATGCAGCAGATAATGATGCAGGTCATCCGGTTCATGGATCATCCTCTAGCACGGCTATCCCGCCGCGCCAAGCCTTACGTTCTATCATGACCGGGGAGTGATTGGCGAACGCCCTGAATTGGAACAGGAAATCGACGCCATGCTCCGCAAACGCCAGACCTTCATAGTCGTGAATTCGGCAGCTCAGATCAGATTCAATCTGGAAATCTTGCTAGAACCGAAATGTCGTACGCAGATTGAACACATTCGAATCCAGCCCCCCATTCGATCGGGTAACGTCATTGAAATTCTGGCGCAGCGCCTCACCGCTGATGACGAAATTATTGCCAATCGGATAAGCGACACCAATGCCATAAACCGCTGCGGTATCGTTTTCGACCGTGGAATCCACGCGCGCCGCACCGATAACTACATATCCCAACGCATTACCGAAATCGTATCCGCCGCGCAGTTTCAGCCGGGTCATGCTATCCAGACTGCCTTCGCCCTGACCAAGATTCAGCGACAGCCGGTTATACTCAAGCTCACCACCCAACACGAACTTGCCGAAATCAAAGTCATACCCGAGATGAGGACCAAAGCTGGTGTCGCTGCCGCTTGAACCATTCGGCCCGTCTGCATCAGCATAGCCAAAGCTGAATCCCGCATAGGCACCGCTCCAATCCTCGGCCAAAGCCGGTGAGAAGCCGGATGTCGCCAGAGCAACAATTAATGCGATATGCACCTTCCTACGATTCACCAAAAACCTTTCAGAAATGCTTTCGAGTATTCAGATCAATTTGCTACAAACTGGGCCGCATTCGTTAAAAAAGTGTTTAGCCTAGTGGCCCAATTCAAGTAAGCAGAGAAATTATAGCAGATTTCGACCGCCTCGGGGAAAAATATCTTTAGGCAACAATCACTTGAGAATTTGCTTCGCTTTTCGGCATCAAGGTCGCAAATAGAACAGATAATGCCGTTCTGAATTGGAACACTGCGGCCACTGGATGAGGAACCAAATGCAGAACGAATTTTGGAAAATCCACCTGATCAGCCGCACAATCGGCGCGGATCGGGGACGTGCTGCCAGGGGGCGTCCTTCAGGCTTTTTGTAAGGCCTCTCAAAATACGTTTCTCACTATTGGATCCTAAACATGAACGACCAACCCCGTAACTCTTCCCGCAGTGGCGGACGTGCTGCGCGTCGTGCTGCCCGCGCATCTGCTCTGCCTGATCATCTGCGCCCTATCCGCCCGGGAATGGAGGGCGGACGCTACAAGCCACTGACTCAGCCACAAGTCGAACGCATTCACGAGGCCGCGCTGCAGGCGCTTGAAACCATAGGTCTGGCGGATGCTCCGCAAAGCGGGATCGACTATCTGGTTGGCGCGGGCTGCACACTTGGCGACGACGGACGCATCCGGTTTCCGCGCGCGCTGGTTGAAGACACCATTGCCAAAGCCAACCGCTCGGTCACATTGTTCAGCCGGGATGGTCAAACTGACCTGGAATTGTCGGGGGCAAAGGTTCACTATGGGACCGCCGGTGCCGCTGTCAGTATGGTTGAAGTCAACGGCCGCGAATACCGCGATTCGACTGTGCAGGATCTGCACGATGCCGCGCGGATTTGCCAACAGCTGGATAACATCCATTTTGTCCAACGCCCGATGGTTTGTCGCGATATTTCCGACAATCTCGAGATGGACCTGAACACGGTTTATGCTTGTAGTTCTGGCACTTACAAGCATATCGGCACATCGTTCACCGATCCTAGTTATGTCGCGCCAGCGATGGAACTAATCCACATGATCGCAGGCGGTGAAGACAAGTGGCGCGAGCGGCCATTCATCTCGAACTCGAACTGCTTTGTCGTACCGCCCATGAAGTTTGCCACTGAAAGCTGTCAGGTGATGGAGGAATGCATCAAGGCAGGAATGCCTGTTCTTCTTCTTTCGGCCGGAATGGCAGGTGCAACTGCTCCGTCCACAATCGCAGGCGCCATTGCCCAGGCGACAGCAGAATGTCTTGCCGGTTTGGTTTATGTAAATGCCGTAAAGCCAGGTGCACCGGCGATTTTTGGAACCTGGCCCTTTGGGTTGGACCTTCGGACAGGCGCCATGTCCGTAGGATCAGGTGAACAGGCTCTGCTCAGCGCAGGCTGTGCCCAAATGCACAAGTTTTATGATCTGCCAGGCGGAGCCGCCGCAGGCGCGTCGGATTCCAAATTGCCCGATATGCAAGCGGGATGGGAGCAGATGTGCTCGAACGTCATGGCCGGCCTGTCGGGCCTGAATATGGTTTATGAATCCGCCGGGATGCACTCGTCTCTGTTGGGTTTTTGCTTTGAAAGCTTGATCTTAGGGGATGATCTTATCGGACAGGCGATGCGCTGCGTCCGCGGGATCGAAGTATCTGACGAAACACTGGCATTGGATCAGATGGCCGAGGTTTGCCTTGGTGGGCCCGGTCACTATTTGGGAACCGATGCCACACTTGGGCGCATGCAGGCCGATTATGTGTATCCCGCACATGGAGATCGAACGTCTCCGAAAGAATGGGTCGAGCTTGGCAAACCTGACTTGATCGAAAAAGCGACCGCGCGAAAACTGGAAATCCTGTCGACCTCTTCTCCGGCACAGTTCGATCCGGCATTGGATGCGCAGATTCGCAGTAAATTCAACATTCACCTACCCAGATAAACACCTAGAAAGGCGGCCAGAATTTTCGTCTGGCCGCCTTGATAATTTGTTGATCAGCCGTTTGTAGATGGCAGCAACCCGGCTTCCTGCGCGATTGCAATTTCATCCTGATCCAGCGCGCCGTCGCCATTTGCATCCATTGCTGCAAATCCGTTTGCATCAACGTCTGGCACGACGGCCTGAACTTCTTCGATTGTCAGAACGCCGTCCCCATTGGTATCCGCCGCAGACTGCGCGACAGCCAAAGTCGGCAGAGCAAAAGCAAGTGTGGAAAATGTGACCAGAGTATTCAGTTTCATTGTGATGCCTCCTGATAGAGTTTGTGTGTTTTGTGTCCGGACAAGCATCAAGAACACGCAATCACCACCAGTTGTCAGCCACTGAGTACCATCGCTTTGATTTCGCGCCAAACTCCGCGTGTTTGCCAGAGTCGCATCCGCGGTCTGTCGCTGGGTAAAACTCCCCCAAACACGGTCGGCGGTTCTTGCCCGATGGGAAACAGGCAATATGGCGAGGCTCTGCCGAGTTAACGGCTTTAGGACAAAAAGAAAGGGGGCCGAAGCCCCCTGTCAGTTTCGCCATCCAGGCTCCATTCGTTGACCGCCCGGTGTTTTGTTTGCCTGCGGCCTGGACGTCGCATGGAACGAGCGCACCCGTTCCGTGAAAGAGTGGGAAAGAGCAAATATTCCGCCCCACCCTGTTCCCGGCCAACACGGGCATGTCGGCCGAGTGGACCAAGGCATCGAAGGTAAGTCTCTGCGCCTTGCTCCGTATTCGTCGGGGCCGGTAACTGTGGCAGCTTCCGACCCCTGCGCCCTGGGTTGCCGGGGCGCTTAACTCAGCTACACCCGCTTGTTGAACCGCAGGTGTTGCATTTCATGCAGGTGCCGTTGCGCACCAACGTGTAGTTTCCGCATTCACCGCAAGGATCGCCCTCATAGCCCTGCATCTTGGCTTTGGTGCGGGCATCCATTCCGGTTGCGGCGGCGGATTCAACCACCGGAGCTTCAAAAGTGGCTGCGGTTTCGGCCATGCCGTTCACCACGTTCTGTCCGCCGTTCAGAACCATCAGTTCCTGCGGCATCCGTTTGCGCAGATACCCGGTCGAGCTGATTTGTTTCAGAACTTCCAAAGACTTGGATGCAGCGCTTTCGCTGATCTCGGACACGTTCGAGACACCCTCTTCCTCACCCCGACCCAGATCGTCAAAGCTTGCGCCTTCGGGTTTCACATGGGCCAGATCAGTACGATCAAGGTAGGACACGGCCAGTTCGCGGAAGATGTAATCCAGGATCGACGTCGCATTCTTGATCGAGTCGTTGCCCTGTACCATTCCCGCCGGTTCGAACTTGGTGAAGGTGAAGGCATCCACGAACTCTTCCAGCGGCACGCCATATTGCAGACCGACCGACACGGCGATGGCAAAGTTGTTCATCATCGCACGGAAGCCAGCGCCTTCCTTGTGCATGTCGATGAAGATCTCACCCAATTGGCCGTCTTCGAACTCGCCCGTGCGCAGGTATACCTTGTGGCCACCCACGATTGCCTTTTGAGTGTAACCCTTGCGGCGATGCGGCAGTTTCTCACGATGGCTGCGGATGATTTCCTTGACGACGACCTTCTCGATGACCTTCTCGGCCAGAACGACGGCTTTTTCCTGCGGCGTCCCGGTTTCCAGAACTTCTGCTGCCTCTTCGTCATCCTCGACCAGCGCGGCTGCCAATGGCTGCGACAGTTTAGAGCCGTCGCGATACAGCGCGTTGGCCTTCACACCCAGCGACCAGGACAGCTCATAAGCTTTCTGGCAATCCTCGATGGTGGCGTCATTCGGCATGTTGATCGTCTTGCTGATCGCACCCGAAATGAAGCTCTGCGCTGCAGCCATCATGGTGATGTGGCTGTCAACACCTAGGAAACGCTTGCCTTTCTTGCCGCACGGGTTGGCACAGTCGAAGATCGAATAATGCTCTTCCTTCAGATGCGGCGCGCCTTCCAGCGTCATGGTTCCGCAAACGTGGTCGTTGGCCGCGTCGATATCCGCTTTGGTAAAACCCAGATGGCGCAGCAGATCGAAGGTCGGGTCATTCAGCTTGGTCGCAGGGATGCCGAGAACCCCGGTGCAGAAATCCTCGCCCAGAGTCCACTGGTTGAACACGAACCGGATGTCGAAGGCGCTTTCCAGCGCGGCATCCACTTTGGCCAGTTCATTGGGGCCAAAGCCGTGACCCGTCAGCGAGGTGTGGTTGATCCCCGGAGCGTTGCCGATGGTGCCATGACCAACCGCGTAGCTGACGATCTCTTCAATCTGAGCCGAGGAATACCCCTGCTTTTCCAGCGCTGCAGGCACCGAGCGGTTGATGATTTTGAAATACCCGCCACCGGCCAGTTTCTTGAACTTTACCAAAGCAAAGTCCGGCTCGATCCCAGTGGTGTCGCAATCCATCACCAGACCGATGGTTCCGGTTGGCGCAATCACAGTGGCCTGCGCATTGCGGTAACCGTTCTGCTCACCCAGGCTCAGCGCTTCGTCCCAAGCTGACATCGCCAGATCAACCATACGTTTATCCGGGCAGTTGCCATGGTCCAGAGGTACAGGCTTCACTGCCAGTTTCTCATATCCTTCAGTCACACCCTGAGATGCGCGGCGATGGTTGCGGATGACCCGAAGCATGTTATCGGCGTTGCGCTCATAGCCATTGAACGGACCCAATTCACCAGCGATCTCGGCCGAGGTTGCATAGGCTACACCGGTCATGATCGCGGTCAGCGCGCCACAGATCGCGCGGCCTTCATCCGAGTCATAGCTATAGCCCATGTTCATCAGCAGACCGCCGATATTGGCATAGCCCAAACCCAAAGTGCGGAAGTCATAGGACAGCTGCGCGATTTCCTTGGACGGGAACTGCGCCATGGTCACCGAGATTTCCAGCGTTAGGGTCCACAAGCGCGAGGCATGCATATAGTCCACTGCCTGGAACTCATCATCCTTGAGGAAAGTCAGCAAGTTCATCGACGCAAGATTACAGGCCGTATCATCGAGGAACATATATTCCGAACATGGGTTCGATCCGCGAATCTCCCCATCTTTGGGGCATGTATGCCACTCGTTGACTGTGTCGTGAAACTGGATGCCGGGATCGGCGCAGGCCCAGGCCGCGTGGCCAACCTTTTCCCACAGGTCGCGCGCCTTGACGGTCTTGGCGACTTTCCCGTTTGTGCGGTTGATAAGCTCCCAGTCCGCGTCCTTCTCGACAGCGGTCAGGAAGGCGTTGGTTACGCGAATCGAGTTGTTCGAGTTCTGGCCCGAAACCGAGCTGTAGGCTTCCGAATCCCAATCCGTATCGTAGGTCGGGAATTCGATGCTATCGTGGCCCTGCTTGGCGTAATCCAGAACGCGTTTGATGTAAGTCTCTGGGATCGCAACATTTTTCGCCTCGCGAACCGCCTTTTTCAGGCTGTCATTCGTCTTGGGATCATACGCGTCTTCCTGCGCGCCGTCCCAGCTGCGGATGGCCTCGAAAATGCCGTTCAGCATCTTCTCGTGCATCTTCGATCCGGCAACGATCGAGGCCACCTTCTGCTCTTCGATCACCTTCCATTCGATGAATTTCTCGATGTCTGGGTGATCTGCATCGACGATGACCATCTTTGCTGCTCGACGGGTCGTGCCGCCTGATTTAATCGCGCCAGCGGCGCGGTCGCCGATCTTGAGAAAGCCCATCAAACCCGAGGATTTACCGCCACCCGACAGTGCCTCGCCCTCGCCACGCAGGTGGCTAAAGTTGGTCCCGGTTCCGCTTCCGTATTTGAACAGGCGCGCCTCGCGGACCCACAGGTCCATAATGCCACCCTCGTTCACCAAATCATCATCTACGGACTGGATGAAACACGCATGCGGCTGCGGATGTTCATAGGCGGATTTCGATTTGGTCAGCTTGCCTGACTTATAATCGACATAGTGGTGCCCCTGTGCCGGGCCATCGATTCCGTAAGCCCAGTGCAGGCCGGTATTGAACCATTGCGGGCTGTTCGGCGCAGCGCGCTGAGTCGCCAGCATATAACGCATCTCGTCGAAATAGGCGCTCGCGTCATCCTCGGTCGAGAAATAGCCACCTTTCCAGCCCCAATAGGCCCAGGCGCCGGCAAGACGGTCAAACACCTGTTTGGACGAGATTTCGCCCCCAAATTCAGCGTCCTCAGCCGGAACAGAACGCCACAGAAATTCTGGGACATCCTTTTCCTTGACCTTCTTCAGCTTGGTCGGAACGCCTGCTTTGCGGAAATACTTCTGCGCGATGACGTCGCTTGCGACCTGGCTCCAGCTGGTAGGAACCTCGATATCGTCCAGGCGGAAAACGATGGTCCCATCCGGGTTTCGGATTTCTGACGTCGCAGAAGCGAACTTAAGCTCTGCATAAGCATCCTGTCCCGATTTGGTAAATTTTCTGTCAATCTTCATGTCCGCCGCCCTAGATTCAATCAACTTGTCCCTTGGCTTTTGATCCCAATAAACGGACCATCTGCCCTAACCGAAAATCTTGGGCGCAGGAAACCGGCCGCTGCCCGAAGCAGCGTGACCCCGTTCCGACGGACGCACGTAAGTATGATGTGCTCTCCAGCCCTCGCCCTGTGCCACGTTCTGGATTTTCTACCAGATTTAGTGGCAGCACTTTCGGCCTATACAATCTGGCGTATTCACACATAGATCGTCAACGGCCTTTTTCCGCCATTTTTGGAATCTTTTATGTTGACCGATCCGCATAGACAAACTGGTGAAGGACAGTTTCCGATTCCTCCACAGAGTTATCCGCCATGGTTCGCCATCACCTGGCCAAGTCCGCAATACGATTAACCGTTCTTTCCGGCTTACTTATCGCGATTTGATAAACCAGCCTTAAGATGTCTAGGTTGAAATAGAATCAGCATCCGGCCGATTTCGACATTACTCAGAGGTGCGCTTAAAAGCACATCCAACAAAGGGCAGACCGATCAATGACCGCGTTTCGAATAATTTCCCTGTTTGCCCTGATCGTGGCCTGCACGCCACAAGAAACGCCCGCCACATCGCGCAGCGCGCAGTTCTCAGCCTTTCCCGACAAGTTGTTTGCTACGTTCGAGACATCTTGCAACGGCCCGGGTGAGGAATTTAGGAAAATCGGAAATCGTCAGTTCGAGTGTCAGGAACTTCTGCCTCCGAAGACCACAGCCTACCTGATTCTCAACTATGACGGCTATCCACAGAACCTACCCAAAAGTGTGACTCGGCTGACCGCCGAAAAAAACGCAGGTGGCTATCTAGTTGAAGCGGATCTGTTTTTTAATGTGCCGCGCGAAACAGGGCCTGCTGCAAAAGTCCCTGTAGAAAGCAAAGAATTGGATAAAACCCTTAGCGCCATCTATCGAACGATGGGTGGGTCGCCATTTTAATTTTTGAAGAAGTGGTCGGGGCGGCAGGATTCGAACCTACGACCCCCTGTACCCAAAACAGGTGCGCTACCAGACTGCGCCACGCCCCGAACCGTGCGCCTTCCTAACCGTGCCGTTCTGATTTGAAAAGCCCTAACAGGGCCAAATCGCCGGACCATGTGAAAAAACTTTGTGCTGGATCTGTGTTCCAGGCGTGATCAGATAACGATCTGCGAGACCAGCGTTGATTTCCAACACCGCGAATACCGAATCGCCCCCTCCGATGGGGGTCAAATCACCGGGAATCGCGTTGTGATGAACTTTCGTTACCATACCCGTCTTATCTATGAAGATCAGGTCCAGAGGAATCAGCGTGTTCTTCATCCAGAACGCAACAGGTTGCGGCGGGTCGAATACAAACAGCATCCCTGAACGTACCGGAAGCGATTCTCGAAACATGAGTCCGCGCGATCGCTCCTGTGGCGACACGGCGAGTTCAATATCAAAGCCGATTTGGGACTTATCATTTTTCAGGCTAACACGATCTGTACGACAGGCGGCCTCTGCGCCACCGGCCCAAAGTAACAAGACGACAGTCAGAACCTTGAAAAGCCCTGCCATGGCAGATCAGTCATCCATGGCTGCTTCCCAGGCCATAACCTGGGCCGCCATCCGACCACGCTGTCCGTCTATGACCCGCATGGCCAATGCTTCACCGGGTTGCAGATCCGCAAGCCCCGAACGGCGTAGAACCTCAATATGCAGGAACACATCTTCGCCACGCCCGAATACATTAGCGAAGCCAAACCCTTTGCCCTTGTCGAACCACTTAACCCGCGCAGCCACCAAAGGAGCCGCTGCAATCTCAACTGGATCAAGTTCAGCAAAATCCGCGAGCATCATCGTATCGGCGCGCGCTGGCGGATCGACGCTGATGACTTCGACAGCTTGCACACCGCGATCAGTGCGATGCGTCATAATTTCGATGCCCGCCCCGTCTGCAACCGAGCTTTGACCGAAATTACGCAAAACGTTTACGTGCAGCAGAATATCCGGCCCACCTTCATCCGAGACGACAAAGCCGTATCCTTTGGCAGGGTCGAACCATTTAACGTGTCCTCGGACGCGGTACATGTTGTTCAGATCTTCTGGCACTGTGGTCCCACTGCGTTTTTTTTCACTTTGTTAAGGGTCCGATGTGTATGGGATTGACGCGCAAATTCAAGGTGAAAAATCCCTTTGTTATCTGCGCATTGCAATTCGCGACACGTGAACGTCATGGATTCAACCTCTGAATCTGCCATTCCGAAGCAGCGTCATCCCGGCACCACCTGAACCTGTCATGCAGACGAAATGCGCCGTCTGCCCAGAATTCAATTTCCGTCGGCACAAGCCGGTAACCACCCCAAAATTTAGGGCGCGGAGGGTTAGGGCCAAGCCTTGCGGTCACTTTCGCCACATCCGCCATCAGCGCGGAACGGCTGCTAAGCGGCTGAGATTGCTTGGACGCCCATGCACCAAGCCGACTTTTCAATGACCTGGAGGCATAATATTCATCAGCCTTTGGTCCATCCTCGCGCGTGATTATACCACGAACGCGGATTTGACGCCGCAAAGATTTCCAATGCATCACGAAGGCCGCCTTGCCAGCATTGTCCAACTCGCCTGCCTTGGCACTTTCGTAATTTGTGTAGAAAACGAAGGCGTCGGCTTCGATCTCTTTCAACAGCACCATTCGTACATTGGGCATACCATCTTCGCCCACGGTTGCCAGTGCAATCGCGTTAGGATCGTTGGGTTCACTCTTCACAGCTTCGCCCAGCCACCGCCCTGCTATTGCAAATGGGTCGGTTCCTGCGAAGATGCCATCACGTTCGCTCATTTCCATCCCCTGGAAACTATTGAGGGATACCCTAGGGCGAGTTCCCGCCACGGGCAAGAGTGCACGGCCTTGAAGCAGACCAGCCAATGGCATAAACCAACGCAACATAACGCGAAGACAGGCGGAGAACCGAACATGTCAAATCAGTTGATGGCCGGAAAGCGCGGCCTCATCATGGGACTGGCCAATGACAAATCAATCGCATGGGGAATCGCCCGCGCCTTGTCCGAGGCCGGGGCCGAGTTAGCATTCTCATATCAAGGGGATGCCTTGAAAAAGCGCGTTGACCCTCTGGCGGCACAGCTGGGCAGTGAAATCGTCCTGCCCTGCGATGTCAGCGATGAAGCCTCGATCGACGGATTGTTTGATGCGCTATCCGAGAAATGGGGAAAGCTGGACTTTGTTGTCCACGCAATCGGGTTTTCAGACAAGAATGAGCTACGCGGGCGCTATGTTGATACGTCGCGGGCGAATTTCAACCTCACGATGGACGTGTCGGTTTATTCCTTTACCGCCGTGATGCAGCGTGCCGAAAAGATGATGACCGAAGGCGGCAGCGCCATCACCCTGACCTATTACGGCGCCGAACAGGTGATGCCGCATTATAATGTCATGGGCGTTGCCAAAGCCGCGCTGGAAGCATCGGTCAAATATCTGGCCGAGGATTTAGGCAAGGACGGCATTCGTGTGAATGCGATCTCGGCCGGGCCGATCAAGACACTGGCCGCCAGCGGCATCGGCGACTTTCGCTATATCATGAAGTGGAACGAATATAACTCACCCCTGCGCCGCAATGTGACCATCGACGATGTGGGCAACTCGGCGCTGTATCTGCTTTCCGATCTAAGCGGCGGTGTCACTGGTGAGAACCTGCATGTGGATTCGGGATACCACATCGTCGGTATGAAAGCCGTTGATGCTCCAGATGTTGAGAAGGGTTGAATCATGAGTGCCAAGGACCGCCTGCCCCACGAAAAAGGCTTTCACATCAGCTGGGATCAGATTCACCGCGATTCCCGAGCGCTCGCTTGGCGGCTGGATGGGCAAGGTCCGAATGATGGGGCCTGGCGTGGCGTCGTTGCCATTACCCGTGGCGGTATGGCACCGGCGATGATTGTCAGCCGCGAGCTGGACATTCGCACAGTCGACACGATCAGCGTGCGCTCCTACCATCACCAGGATCAAGGCGAAGCCGAAGTGCTCAAAGCACCCGACGCTGACCTCATGGGCGACGGCACCGGAATCCTGATTGTCGACGATCTGGTCGACAGTGGCAAAACTCTGGAACTGGTGCGGGCGATGTATCCCAAGGCGCATTTCGCGACTGTTTATGCCAAGCCGAAAGGCCGCCCGATGGTTGACACTTTCATCACCGAAGTCAGCCAGGACACTTGGATTTTCTTCCCGTGGGATATGGCTTTGCAATATGTCGAACCCTACCGGGGCACGGATTGATCCGGCCCAAGCGCAGCAACTGACTGGGGCACTGAGATGACACGGACACGCACCGCCGCCACCTTTCCGCCCCCAGTCATGGAGGCGCGCCGGTGGATCGAAGGCGTGACCTTCCCTGAAGACCGGCCCTTGATAAACGTAAGTCAGGCGGCCCCAGTCGATCCGCCGCCACTTGAGATGCGTCAGGCGATGGCGGCTTATGCGTCGATCGAGGATTCCGCTCATCTCTATGGCCCGGTTCTGGGCAACAGCGCCCTCAGGTCTGAGCTGGCCAGCCAGATTTCGGATCATTATGGCGCACCTGTCGTACAGGAACAGGTTGCCATTACTTCTGGCTGCAATCAGGCCTTCGCCGCAGCGATTTCCTCCATCACAGACCAAGGGGATGAGGTCATTCTGCCCACGCCATGGTATTTCAACCATAAAATGTGGCTGGATATGACAGGTGTTAACGCCATTGATCTGAGAACTGATGATGGACTGTTGCCAGAGGTGAACGCGGCGCGGGATTTGATAACGGATAAGACCCGCGCCATTGCTCTGGTCACCCCGAACAATCCCGGCGGTGTCGAATACCCGGCTGAACTGCTGCGCGCGTTTTTCGAACTGTCGCGCGAAACCGGAATTAAGCTTTTGGTTGATGAGACCTACCGCGATTTCGACAGCCGCAGCGGCCCGCCCCACGATCTGTTCGCTCTGCCGGGCTGGGATGACACTCTGATTCATCTATATTCGTTTTCAAAGGCCTACCGTCTGACCGGTCACAGAGTAGGTGCTGTTGCGACCAGTCCGTCGCTGCTGTCTGAGATTGAGAAATTTCTGGATACCGTCGCGATCTGTCCAAACCAAATCGGTCAGTTTGGTGCGCTTTGGGGGATGCAAAACCTGTCGCAATGGCTGGCCGATGAACGAAGGGAAATCCTCGACCGTCGCGCTGTCATTACAAGACAACTTCCCAAACTGACCAGTAAAGGATGGCGGTTGCTTGGGTTGGGCGCCTATTTTGCCTATTTCGAACACCCGTTTGACATCTCTTCGGATGATTTAGCCCGTCGGCTGGTCACGGATGCCAGCATTCTGTTGCTGCCAGGCACGATGTTCATGCCCGATCACGACCCGGCCGGGAAACGACAAGTCCGCATCGCATTTGCCAATCTTGATCGCAACGGAATTACGGAATTGTTTGACCGCCTGCACGCTCTCTCCTTCTAAGCTTGCCCCCCGGCGGTGCGCGTCGTATTCAGGGCCGCAACCGACAGGGCAAATACTTGCCGAATAAAACAAGAGGGCACCATGGCCGCAGGCATGAAAAATCTATCAAAGACCTTTGTCTGGATCCTCATGGGTCTTTTGATGCTGGGCCTTGCAGGATTTGGCGCGACCAGCCTGACTGGAACCGTGCGCACTGTAGCACAGGTGGGCAACGAAGATATCTCGATTGACGATTACGTCCGCGAACTTCAGCGCGAAATCCGCGCGGTCGAAAGCCAGACCGGCCAGCCCCTGCAAATGTCACAGGCCCGCGATTTTGGCTTGGACCAGCTGGCTCTGTCGCGCCTCACCGCGCTGGCTGCTTTGGATAACGAAGTTGGTCTGCTGGGTATTTCGATCGGCGATGAAAATTTGCAGGAAGAAATCGTCTCGATCCCTGCGTTTCAGGGGCCTGATGGTTCTTTCGACCGTGAGGCATATCGCTTTCAGCTTGAACAGGTTGGCATGACCGACACCGAGTTTGAAACCGATCTGAGGAAAGAATCCGCACGGACCATCGTGCAGGATGCCGTGGTCAGCGGAGTAGAAATGCCCTCGATCCTGACTGAAGTTCTGACAGACTTTGTCGGTGCCCGCCGCAGCTTTACTGTTGCAACCGTTTCACCCGAAGTTTTGGCAGAGCCGGTTGCAACCCCAACCGATGAACAAATCCAGGCCTATTACGACGAGAACCAGGACCAGTTTTCCCTGCCCCGCACCAAAAAGCTGACCTATACGATTCTGTCGCCCAATATGCTGCTGGATAGTGTCGAGGTGGACGAAGATTCAGTTCTCCGGCTTTTCGAACAGCGCGCAGACGAGTTTCAGCAACCCGAGCGCCGCCTTGTTGAACGCCTTTCTTTTTCTGATGACGCCGCTGCGCAAGATGCCATGGCACAGATTGAAGTTGGCGGGACAACCTTCGAACAACTTGTCCGTGACCGTGAGCTTGAGCTGAGCGACGTGGATCTGGGCGACGTTACCCGCGACGACCTAGGCGATGCGGCCGAGGCCATTTTCGCGGCTGAACTGGACACTGTTGTTGGACCTCTGCCCTCGGTATTCGGCCCTGCCCTTTTCCGTATCAACGGCTCGCTGGCTGAGAACAACACTCCCTTCGAAGACGCCGCCCCAGCTCTGCGCGAAGAGTTGGCCGCAGACCGTGCGCGCCGCCAGATCGAGGCTCAGTCCGAAGACATCAATGACCTGCTTGCAGGCGGGGCAACACTCGATGAGTTAGCAGCCGAGACCGGGATGGAGCTGGGACAGATCGACTGGACTCGCGCCAGTCAGGATGGCGTGGCCGCATATGACGGTTTCCGCAGTGCAGCCGAAGCCGTGCAAGACGGGGATTTTCCCGAGATTGCATTCCTGGAGGACGGTTCGATCTTTGCGCTGCGCCTGAACGAAACGCTGCCTCGTCGGCCTGAACCGCTGGAATCAGCGCGTGATCGCGTTGCGGCGGCCTGGACACAGGTTCAAACTGACAAAGCGTTGGAAGACCACGCGAATGCCGTGTTGGAGCAGTTGCAGGAGAACGGGGATTTCACCACGACCGGCCTACCTCACCGCGTGGAAAACGCTCTGACACGAACTGCATTTCTAGAAGATGTACCCGCAGGTTTCATGCCGGAAGTGTTCGACATGGAACTAGGAAGCTATCGTGTCGTTCCCGGTGCCGGGGTCGCGTTGATCGTTCGACTTGACGAATTGTTGCCCCCTGCCGAGACCGATGAACGCCGTCAGGTTCAACAAGCGCTGGCCGCTCAGCTGAATCAGGCTCTGGCACAGAACATTTTCGATGCCTATGTTCGCGACGCCCAGGCCCGCGCCCGTCCTGTGGTGGATCAGCAAGCACTGAACGCCGTTCAGGCGAGCTATTAATTAAGAGACCGAATATGGCCCTGACCCCCGAGTTTGACAGCTTCGCCCGTGCTTATGAGGCCGGCGAGAACCAGGTCGTTTACACCCGTCTGGCAGCCGATCTTGATACGCCTGTCTCCTTGATGCTGAAACTGACCGGCGCGCAAAAAGACGCCTTTATGCTCGAGTCGGTAACTGGTGGCGAGGTCCGCGGACGGTATTCGATCATCGGTATGAAACCCGACCTGATCTGGCGCTGTCGCGCTGAAACCTCGGAACTGAACCGCTCGGCCCGGTTCGACCCGGACGCTTTCACGGCTCAGGATGGCGATCCGATGGACAACCTTCGGACGCTTCTGGCCGAAAGCCGGATCGAGCTGCCTGACGACCTTCCACAAGCTGCGGCGGGACTATTTGGCTATCTCGGTTACGACATGGTGCGCTTGGTCGAGTATCTGCCGAACATCAACCCCGACCCTTTGGGCCTGCCGGATGCCGTCATGCTGCGCCCTTCTGTCGTCGCGGTACTGGATGGTGTGAAGGGCGAAGTCACGGTCGTTTCCCCCGCCTGGGTCAGCGATGGCCAGTCAGCCAAGGCTGCGTATGCCCAGGCCGCCGAGCGCGTCATGGACGCAGTGCGCGATCTGGAGCGGGCGATGCCTGCTGAAACACGCGACCTTGGCGATGCGTACGAAGTCGCTCCACCCGTCTCGAATTTTACCAAGTCCGGCTATCTGGAAGCAGTCGAGAAAGCCAAGGAATACATTCGAGCTGGCGATATCTTTCAGGTAGTGCCAGCGCAGCGCTGGACGCAGGATTTCCCGCTGCCTCCATTTGCGTTGTACCGGTCGCTGCGGCGAACAAACCCGTCGCCCTTCATGTTCTATTTTAACTTTGGCGGGTTTCAGGTGATCGGCGCCAGCCCGGAAATCCTGGTGCGCGTGTTTGGCAATGAAGTCACCATACGACCCATCGCCGGGACGCGCCCACGTGGAGCGACCCCGGAAGAGGACAAAGCTTACGAAATTGAGTTGCTGGCCGACAAGAAAGAACTGGCCGAACATCTGATGCTGTTGGATCTAGGCCGCAATGACACCGGGCGGGTTTCAAAAATCGGAACGGTGCGCCCGACCGAAGAGTTCATCATCGAACGGTACAGCCATGTTATGCACATCGTTTCAAACGTTGTGGGTGAGCTGGCCGAGGGTAAAGATGCGCTGGACGCCTTTTTTGCGGGAATGCCTGCGGGGACGGTCTCGGGCGCGCCCAAGGTACGAGCCATGGAAATCATTGATGAGCTTGAGCCGGAAAAACGCGGTGTCTACGGCGGCGGCGTCGGCTATTTCAGCGCCGGCGGAGACATGGACATGTGTATCGCCCTGCGAACGGCCATCGTTCAGGATCAAAAGCTATATATTCAGGCCGGTGGTGGCGTTGTGTATGATAGCGATCCAGAGGCTGAATTCATGGAAACCGTCCACAAGTCCAACGCCATCAGACGCGCTGCGGCTGACGCGGCCCGATTTACGCTGTCCGGCAAGAATTGATAAAGGCAGCCCGTCTGGGCTGCCTGTTTCGGGGAAGGAAGCGACCGGGCCTATTTTGCCCCTTGCATCATCACCGCCGAAATAGGCGCCATTGCAACGCGGCCTCCGCGGTCTTCCAGACCCCAAAGCAGCAAGGCCGATATGGTATCCGGGCGCAACCGGCCCAACATGACAACAGTGCCTTCCTGCCCGGCCCGGAACGCAGCCTGGTCCAGGAAACGTCGCATGATTTTTGCATCCTGCCGCGCGCCGTCGATATCTCTGAAAATTACCGCAGACGGAATTCCATTACGGGAGGCCAGCTTCTGAACCGTGTTGAGCCCGTTATCCTGAGTGATCAGTCCTCGACCCGTTCCACCGGCGATGGCGGCGACCTGATCCGCCAGTTTCCGGTTACCCTGGATGCCGGATCCATCACCTTCAAGAATTCCTACAGTCTCGGGCAACGCTTCTAGCCACACCGAAAGCGATACCTCAGCATCCTGTGCGCTGGCCGCCTTGGGCAGGTCAGCAGTGACCATCACTTCGAACCCGGCCGCCCGATGTCGAGCCATTTTCTCAGCTGCATCGGGGTCTGATGGGCGCACCGCAAACGTAAGCGGATATGGGAAATCCTGAAGCGCTTCGGCGCCATATGCACCTTCATCGTCAATCAGAATGATCGACATGAGGGGTTTGGAATCCGGATTGTCAAACTTCTCTGCGAAGGCCTCGATCGGTTTACCTACAGGAACCTCTTCCTGCGGATCTTGGGCTGCTTCATCATCTCGTTCAGTCAAAGGCACTACACGACGCCCGATTGTGGTATTTCCCGACGAGTTGTCCTCTGCGCCGATCTGCGGAACCGAGGCGATACGCGGTAGCGGCTGACTGGGCAGCGTGTCCTCGTCCCCTTCCACTGCGATTGGGCTATCCTCCGGATTCACCTCCAGCTCGATTGATTCCGAAGGCGAGACTTCGGGCAAGGGCTCGGCAAGAGCAACCTGATCAGCCGGTGGCTCAGGGGCATCTTCTGCGGCATCTGGGCTGAGGTCGGCAAGCGGCGCAGGCTGAACGGGGACAGGCATTCGCGGAACGACCGGGGCCTCACTCGAGATGCTTACGGAATCCGCCTCGCTGGGCGTCGGCGCTTCGACCGGAACGCTTACGTCATTCACTACCGGCTGGCTGTCCGGGGCGTTCTCAGCTTCGGATAAACCGGCCAGAGAATCCTCTTCTTCGACTTCATTCTCGGGCGTCTGCGCAGGGAGTTTGAGCAGATCGGCATCTGCACCCGCCTCAGCGACAACCTCGGAGCTCTCCGACGTCTGCACCGGTGCAGGTTCTGGTGCGACTGTCGCTATGGACGGCTTTTTCGACAGCGGCGCGTTGAGCGATAAGACTGCCCCCAACACCACAACGACAACTGCGCCTGCGATCATTCCGCCGACAAATCCGCCCATAATATTTGCCTCTCGCCTTAGTCCTGCTGCCTTGCCCTTGCACCATCTGTTGTGGCACCTGCCTGCAGGACCGCCAAGTTCGGGATGCACCCTTGACGCTGCCCCACAAGCCTGAGCATGTATGTGCCAACACTATACCGTGGCCTTGGGTTGCATCGCCAGCCCGAAATGCCCAACACGAGACAAGAGCCAAATGCTGCTGCTGATCGACAACTACGACTCATTTACCTACAACCTCGTACATTATTTAGGCGAACTTGGCTCGGAAATGGTCATTCGAAGGAATGACGCGCTGGACGTGCAAGAAGCGATGGCCATGAACCCCGCTGGCATCCTGCTCAGCCCTGGCCCTTGCGACCCTGACCGGGCAGGCATTTGCCTTGCCCTGACCGAGGCAGCCGCCGAAACACGGACGCCTTTGTTGGGTGTCTGCCTTGGCCATCAGACCATAGGTCAGGTTTTCGGTGGGAAAGTCACGCGTTGCCATGAGATTGTGCATGGAAAAATGGGAACAATGCACCACACCGGTAAAGGTGTGTTCGCGGGCCTGCCCACGCCGTTTGAGGCGACGCGCTATCATTCGCTGATTGTGGATCGCGATACCCTGCCCGATTGCCTGGAGATTACGGCGGAATTGGAAGATGGCACCATAATGGGCCTCCAGCACCGCGAACTGCCCATTCATGGCGTACAGTTCCACCCGGAATCCATCGCTTCTGAGCACGGCCACGCGTTGCTCAAGAATTTCCTGTCCGAGATGAAAGTTCCCGCATGAGCGACGCCCTGAAACCGCTGATCGGAGTTGCCGCCGACCGCCCCCTGACACGCGCCGAAGCGGAAGAAGCCTTTGGGATCCTGTTTGACGGCGCCGCAACACCCAGCCAAATCGGCGGACTTTTGATGGCCATGCGCACACGCGGTGAGACCGTCGATGAATATGCCGCCGCCGCTGCCGTGATGCGTGCAAAATGCAATGCAGTTCAGGCACCAGCTGGCGCGATAGATATTGTGGGCACCGGCGGTGACGGCAAGGGAACGCTGAATATCTCGACAGCGACCGCCTTTGTGGTTGCAGGTGCCGGTGTCACCGTGGCCAAACACGGCAACCGGAACCTGAGTTCTAAATCCGGAGCCGCAGATGCGCTAGGTCAGCTGGGTATCAACGTTATGGTCGGCCCGCAAACCGTTGAAAATGCACTGCAAGATGTCGGCATCGGATTCATGATGGCCCCTATGCATCACCCGGCGATTGCGCATGTCATGCCCACCCGGCAAGAGCTTGGGACACGGACGATCTTTAACATTCTCGGTCCGCTGACCAATCCGGCAGGCGTCAAGCGGCAGTTGACCGGAGCCTTTAGCCGAGAGTTGATCCGCCCGATGGCCGAAACGTTGGGCCTGCTTGGGTCCGAACGCGCATGGCTGGTGCACGGATCGGACGGCACAGACGAATTGACCATCACGGGTATCAGTTGGATTGCGGCCCTCGAAGACGGCGCAATCAAAGAGGTCGAGCTTCACCCCGAAGATGCAGGGCTGCCGGTACATCCCTTCGAGGACATTCTCGGCGGAACCCCCGAAGAAAACGCAGTAGCCTTCCGAGCTCTTCTAGACGGTGAGGCCTCTGCCTATCGCGATGCGGTATTGTTGAATGCCGCAGCGGCCCTGGTCGTCGCAGAGGCCGCTGCTGATCTGCGCGAAGGTGTCGCAAAAGCCGCTGAAAGTATCGACAGCGGAAAAGCCAAAGACAAGATCGCGGCCCTGGCCCGCATTACACAGGAGGCCGCATGACCGAAACGGTTCTGGACAAAATCAAAGCTTACAAGCTCGAAGAAGTCGCTTCGGACAAGGCCAATAAGTCTCTGGAAGCTGTTGAAAACGAAGCAAGATCAGCCTCTGAACCACGCGGATTCGCATCAGCCTTGCAAATTGCTGTACGTACTGGGTACGGGCTGATTGCAGAAGTCAAAAAAGCCAGCCCCTCCAAAGGTCTGATCCGCGCTGACTTTGATCCACCAGCACTTGCACAGGCTTACGAAGAAGGCGGCGCTGCCTGCCTTTCCGTGTTGACCGACACGCCCAGCTTTCAGGGTGCCAAAGAGTTTCTGGTTCAGGCACGCGCAGCCTGTTCTTTGCCGGTTCTACGCAAAGATTTCATGTACGATCCCTATCAGGTGGCCGAAGCCCGCGCTCTTGGGGCGGATTGTATTCTGATCATCATGGCATCGGTTGATGACAGTCAGGCGTCTGAGTTGGAACAGACCGCCTTTGACTGGGGCATGGACGTTCTGATTGAAGTTCATGATGAAGCCGAGCTGGAACGTGCAACGCAGCTCAAAAGCCCGTTGATTGGGATAAACAACCGTAATCTCAAGACCTTCGAGACCACTCTTGATACGACACGCCGCCTGTCAAAACTAGTTCCTGCTGACCGGACCATCGTTTGCGAAAGCGGGTTGAGCACTCCAGCAGACTTGGCCGATATCGCCCGTTTCGGTGCGCGTTGTTTTCTAATTGGCGAGAGCCTGATGCGTCAGGATGACGTCGCAGAAGCGACACACGATCTGCTGTCGCGTCCGCTCAGCCCGGGTGTGATGTGATGCCGCTGACTCACTTTGATGCCCAGGGACAGGCTCATATGGTCGATGTGTCGAACAAGCCCATCACGGATCGTGTCGCCGTCGCAGCGGCTCATATCACGATGGCACAAGATACGCTCGACTTGATCGCAGAAGGTCGCGCCAAAAAAGGTGACGTCTTGGGGGTTGCACGTCTGGCCGGTATCATGGGGGCAAAGAAGACACCCGATCTGATCCCGCTATGTCACCCACTGCCAGTGACTAAAGTTACCGTAGACCTGACACTGGACCCAGAATTACCCGGCATACAGGTACAGGCAACCGTCAAGACATCTGGTCAAACCGGCGTGGAAATGGAGGCGCTGACAGCGGCCTCAACCGCCGCACTGACCATATACGACATGGCCAAAGCCGTCGATAAGGCAATGGAAATTGGCGGCATTCGCGTCTTGCTAAAAGATGGTGGTAAATCAGGCCGTTACGAGGCGAAATGATAACCGTTGAAAGCGCCCGGGCGCAGTTATTCGATCTTGTAAACACCCTCCCCTCAGAGACGGCTCCCTTGATGGATGCGGCGGGTAGAGTACTGGCCGAGGATGTAGCAGCCACACGCGATCAGCCGCCATTCGCTTCGTCTTCGATGGATGGCTACGCGGTAAAATCGACCGAGGTAGAGCCGCACGCCATGTTCAAAGTCATTGGCGAGGCTGCGGCCGGTCGGCGATTTGACGGTCAGGTTGGACCCGGACAGGCGGTTCGGATCTTCACTGGCGCCCCTATTCCTGAAGGTGCAGATTTTGTTGTCATTCAAGAGGATGTTGATCGCCGAGGTGACCTAATCACCATTTCTGATCTGCCGGGCCCTAAATCCAACATTCGTCCAAAAGGCGTCGATTTCGAAATTGGCGCCAAGATTACGGCTCCACGTCGTTTGCGCCCCGAGGATCTGGCGCTTTTGGCGGCGATGAATATCCCCATGGTGCCGGTTGCACGTAAACCCGTGGTCGCGCTAATCGCAACCGGGGATGAATTGATCATGCCCGGCGAAACACCGGGACCGGATCAGATAATCGCCTCAAACACCT
Source organism: Ruegeria sp. CDSA241 (assembly GCF_059611265.1). Classification (NCBI taxonomy): domain Bacteria; kingdom Pseudomonadati; phylum Pseudomonadota; class Alphaproteobacteria; order Rhodobacterales; family Roseobacteraceae; genus Ruegeria; species Ruegeria sp. CDSA241. Next base: position 16,045 of record NZ_JBXWPF010000020.1, on the reverse strand, counting down.
TTGGTATTAAAGCGTTGTTAGAGAATGTTGGAGCGCATGTTCGGGTTCTGCCTATCGCCTCTGACACGGTTTCGTCCCTTGAGACCGCCTTTGCTCTAGCAGCCGACGTTGATTTGGTGGTTACGATCGGCGGTGCCTCGGTTGGGGATTATGATCTTGTCTCTCAGGTCTCCACCGCACTGGGGTTGGAGCGGAGTTTTTACAAAATCCGCATGCGCCCCGGCAAACCGCTGATGGCCGGTCGCTTGGGCGATAGCGTGATGGTTGGACTTCCGGGTAATCCGGTCAGCGCAATGGTTTGCAGCTATCTGTTTCTTGCCCCGATGATCCGTAAGATGCTGGGCCTGGAACAGGTTCTGACCCCGCTTCAAAGCGCCAATTTAACCGAGGCTATCCCCGCGAATGGGCCGCGAGAGCATTACATGCGTGCCATCGTGACCGCGGACGGGATAAAAGCCTGCCAAAACCAGGACAGCTCGCTGCTCAGCGTCCTCGCCGAAGCAAACGCGCTCTTGGTTCGGCAACCGAATGATCCGGCGCGCCTGGCCGGTGACGAAGTGATGTTCCTTCCGATCTGAGACCGCGCAAAACCATTGACACAAAACGTGAACATGCGTAGAACAAAAGAAAACGTATGAGCGACGAGGTGTGAGCAATGCTGACCAAGAAGCAGTTGGATTTGTTGGAGTTCATCCATAAACGAGTTCAGGCGGATGGCGTCCCCCCAAGTTTCGATGAAATGAAAGCTGCGCTGGACCTGCGGTCCAAATCCGGCATCCATCGGTTGATCACAGCGCTTGAAGAACGCGGCTTTATCCGTCGTCTGGCCCATCGTGCCCGGGCCATCGAAATCGTCAAACTTCCTGAAAGCCTGGGAGGAGAGCCTACAGTCGCTTTCAAGCCCCGTGTTATCGAAGGTGACAAACCCGAAGGCAGACGCCCCGCGAATTTCGAACCAGTGACCGTTGACGCAATGGAATTGCCGGTCATGGGACGCATCGCTGCAGGTGTTCCGATCGAGGCGATCAGCCATGTCTCGCACCGCGTTGCCGTCCCCGGAAGCATGGTTTCCGGCAGAGGCGAGCACTACGCACTTGAAGTACGCGGCGATTCGATGATTGACGCAGGCATCAACGACGGGGATGTGGTCGTCATCCGCGAAACCTCCGCGGCTGATAATGGCGATATCGTTGTCGCTCTGGTCGAAGATCAGGAAGCAACGCTCAAACGGTTCTTTCGGAGAGGTCAGGCGATAGCGCTTGAGGCTGCCAACCCGGCCTATGAAACGCGTGTACTGCCCGAAGATAAGGTCAAGGTTCAGGGCCGTTTGGTTGGGCTGATCCGAAGCTATTGATCTTTAGCTGTCTGGCGACCACAGCCTTTTGCCTATGACTTCGGCACTGGTCATTACGTTTCCGCTAGACAGTGCAATACTTCCTGTCTTGGTCAGCAACTCGGGATCAATCACCATACAGGTGCCGGACAGCTGGACCGGAACAGCAGAGATGACGATTTGGTCATCTCCACATTCGCTGAATTCGCGCGCAGATCGTTTGCCGGTGAGGTGAATCAGCTCTTTGCCCTGCCAGAAATATCTTTGCGACAGATCTTTCCCATCGGGCCAGCGATTTGCGGCAGTTTTCTGGCTCGCGCCGTCTCCGTCGTTTTCAAGCCATACGGTTGCAATAAATTTGCTGCCCTTTTCCTTGCTCAGCGCGCGCCCCTGATCAGTCATCACACCAACCAACCCACCGGAAGCTGCGACCAAAACTTCCGGACGGTTACCCTGCGCCCAAAGCGCAATCGCCACCATGCAAGGTGCGACGCCGACCCACCTTGCCCCACCGCGCCACAAGGCGATCCACAGCGCGCCCAATGCAAATATGGGCAAGACGTAGGACGGTGGACTGACCACATATCCTTGCGCACCTTCCAGCCCCGAGATCCAGTCTGAAATCGCCAGAATCCATTCCAACCCTGCCCCCATGACCGCCAGCCCAATCCACTCAAGCCCGAATGGCGCCAGGATTGCGGCAATAACGGCCGCAGGAACCACGACGGTTCCCATCACCGGGACCGACAGCATATTCGCAACCAGCCCATAGTGAGACAGTGAATTGAAATGCGCGGCCCCAATCGGTGCGGTGGCAAGCCCCGCTATGGCAGATGACATCAATACCCCGATAATGGGCCGTAGCCATTTCGGCCCGAAAGCAGAACCGAAACCGCGTAAGGCTCCGAAAACGGCCACAAGTGCCGTTGTTGCAGCAAAAGACATCTGAAAACCGGGGCTTAACAGAGATTCTGGTCGCAACGACAGCACGATAAGGGCAGCGACGGCCACCGCGCGTAGCGAAATTGACCTTCTGTCGATCAAAATGGCCCCCAGCATTACGCTGACCATGATAAAGGCCCGCTCTGTTGCGACATTCCCGCCAGACAGCAATAGATAAACAACCGCCGCGACCAAGGCGCAAACCGCTGCAAGCTTGCGGACCGGAAGTCTAAGAGCGAGCACCGGGACAGCAGAAAGCGTGACCCTGAAGATCAGATAAACAAAACCTGTCAACAACCCCATATGCAATCCGGATATCGCCAACAGATGAGCCAGATTAGATGCCCGTAGATTGTTCAGCGTTTCCTGACCCATTCCGCTGCGATCACCCGTCGTGACAGCCGCGGCGAAACCTCCGACCTCTCCAGGCAGCAATGCGCGCACATGTTCAGAGATCGCCATCCTCCACGCCGTGATGCGGAGATTGGTCCTGTCCGGCGGGGCAACCGACAACACCGGTACGCGCGTGTATCCGACTGCCCCTAAACGTTGAAACCATGCGTGGCGACGGAAATCGAAACCGCCGGGCTCTACCGGCCCCTGAGGCGGCGACAGATGACCTGTTGTCATGATCCTTTGCCCAGGAACCAGCACGACATCCCCACCATGCAGGGAAAGTCGGACGCGCCGCGGTCGTCGATCCAAGGGCACGTCCCCTAATCGCACCCGATCGAGCGTCACCCGCAGCGCATCCGACGCAGAGCGGTCTATGGCGACAACACGTCCCTCGACCGGGCCATAGTACCGCCAAGACAGAACCGGCTCTGCCACCGTATGGGCACGTGCGCCGGCCAGGATAAACCCGGCAGCGATCAGCGTCCCCCCGATTGCCAACGAAGCCCAGCCAGACCGCGATTTGCGGGCCATCCCCATAGCCGCAACAATCACCGCGCTGAAACAAACGTAAATCTGCCACCCCGGCTCGAACCGGAGCGCGAAATACAGGCCGATGCCAATGGCCAAGCACACTGGTGACCACTGAAACAAATAGCCTGTCTGGTTCAGCAATGCGGTCTCGACCCGTGCCAGAACACGCATGGTTGCCCCCGTCCTTCGGGCTCGTTAGACAGGCGCCAAGTTAAGCCCGACACGGTTACCAAAAGGTTAATCCACACTATGTCCGATCAGGTCGTCACCCGTTTTGCACCTTCACCCACTGGTTTTCTTCACATCGGTGGCGCGCGCACTGCATTGTTCAACTGGCTCTTTGCTCGGGGACGTGGTGGCAAGTTCTTGTTGCGGATTGAAGACACGGACCGCGAACGCTCAACGCCAGAGGCTACTGCAGCAATTCTTCAGGGGATGTCCTGGTTGGGCCTGGACCATGATGGCGATGTGATCAGCCAATTCGAAGGCGCCCCGCGTCATGCTGAAGTGGCACATCAGCTGCTGGCGGACGGCAAAGCCTACAAATGTTTTTCGACCCAGGACGAAATCACAGCCTTTCGCGAACAGGCGCGTGCAGAGGGAAAATCGACGCTGTTCCAGAGCCCCTGGCGCGACGCTGACCCTTCGACCCAACCTGACGCCCCATATGCGATCCGCATAAAGGCACCGCGGGACGGGGTCACCGTGATCCGCGATCAGGTTCAGGGCGACGTGACAATCCGCAACGATCAGTTGGACGACATGATCCTGCTGCGCTCGGACGGAACACCGGTTTATATGCTGGCGGTTGTTGTGGATGATCACGACATGGGTGTGACCCATGTTATCCGGGGCGACGATCACCTGAACAATGCCGCACGCCAGATGATGATCTATGAAGCCATGGGTTGGGATGTTCCGGTCTGGGCACATATTCCGTTGATTCATGGTCCGGACGGCAAGAAACTATCCAAACGTCACGGAGCTTTGGGTGCCCAAGAATATCAGGCGATGGGGTACCCGGCCGCGGGTATGCGCAACTATCTAGCCCGTCTCGGCTGGAGCCATGGGGATGACGAATTCTTTACAGATGAGCAGGCGAAAGAGTGGTTCGATCTGGCTGGAATCGGTAAAAGCCCTGCACGGTTCGATCTGAAAAAGCTCGAGAATCTATGTGGTCAGCATATTCCAATCACTGGCGATGCCGCGTTGCGGCAGGAAATTCAGGGATACTTGGCGGCGGCGGGACTGCCCGCTCTCACCAATGCACAATCAGGTGATCTGGAACGTGCGATGTATTGCCTCAAGGATCGGGCACGCACATTCCCGGAACTCCTTGAAAAAGCGCATTTTGTGCTGACGTCACGCCCGATTAAACCTGATGAGAAGGCTGCAAAGGCGCTGTCCTCTGTATCCGACGGTATACTGAGTGAATTGACGCCGCACGTGCAAAATGCTAGCTGGACCCGGAACGAACTGGAGAGTGCCCTGAACTCGTTTGCAGAAGCGAAAGGGCTAAAGTTTGGCAAGCTGGCAGGGCCGTTGCGCGCTGCATTGGCTGGTCGGGCTGTAACGCCTTCGGTTTTTGATATGATGCTTGTGCTTGGGCGGGATGAAACCCTGGCACGGCTCTCCGACGCAGCGACATAACCAAAGGTTTCACATTTGGGTAACGCTGCTCCGCTAACACCCGGGCTGCGCCCCTGTGCGCAACCGTTGCCCGCCGAAACGGACGACGATCCGTTTCACGTATGAATGAGGAAGGGACATTATGACCGACAGCAATAAATCAGCCACTTTGACCGTACATGGTAAAACATACGAGTTGCCGGTTCATTCGCCTACCGTGGGACCTGATGTCATCGACATCCGCAAGCTGTACAGCGAAGCGGATGTGTTCACCTATGACCCCGGCTTCACATCGACCGCCAGCTGCGACAGCACCATCACCTATATCGACGGCGAAAAAGGTGAACTGCTGCACCGTGGCTATCCGATCGACCAGTTGGCCGAGAAATCGCATTTCCTCGAAGTGTGCTACCTGTTGCTTTATGGAGAGCTGCCGGCGGCCAAGGAACTGGAAAAGTTTGAAACCACGATCACCCGCCACACCATGCTGCACGAACAGATGCAATATTTCTATCGTGGCTTCCGCCGTGATGCGCATCCGATGGCGATCATGGTTGGTGTCGTGGGCGCGATGTCTGCGTTCTATCACGATTCGACCGATGTTTCCGACCCGCATCAGCGTGAGGTCGCATCCCATCGTCTGATCGCCAAGATGCCGACCATCGCTGCCTGGGCTTACAAGTATCACACCGGTCAGCCCTTCGTGTACCCGCGCAACGATCTGGATTATGCTTCAAACTTCCTGCGCATGTGCTTCAGCGTCCCTGCCGAAGAATATGAGGTAAACCCAATCCTCAGCCGCGCGATGGACCGCATCTTTACTCTGCACGCGGATCACGAACAGAATGCCTCGACTTCGACTGTGCGTTTGGCCTCGTCCTCGGGGGCGAACCCGTTTGCGTGTATTGCCGCCGGTATCGCGTGTCTTTGGGGCCCTGCCCATGGCGGCGCAAACCAGGCCTGCCTTGAAATGCTGGAAGAAATTGGCACGGTTGACCGTATCCCGGAATTTATCGCCCGCGCCAAAGACAAGGCTGATCCGTTCCGCCTGATGGGCTTTGGTCACCGCGTCTATAAGAACTTTGACCCGCGCGCCAAGGTTATGAAGCAATCCGCCGACGAAGTGTTGGATCTGCTGGGGATTGAGGACAATCCCAAGCTGCAGGTCGCCAAGGCGCTGGAAAAACAGGCACTGGAAGATCCGTATTTCTCCGAAAAGAAACTGTTCCCGAACGTGGACTTCTATTCAGGGATCATCCTTGAGGCGATGGGTTTCCCGACGTCGATGTTCACCCCGATTTTCGCACTGTCGCGCACCGTTGGCTGGGTCAGTCAGTGGAAAGAGATGATCGCAGATCCACAGAACAAAATCGGCCGCCCGCGCCAGCTCTATCTGGGCGAAACCAGTCGCGATTACGTGGACATCGAAAAACGCTGATTTCGATCCCCAACAAACCAAACAGCCCCGGACCAGAATCCGGGGCTGATTTGTTAGAACAGCGTCAACTGGTCCCCGGCTTGGGGCGGGATATCGAACAAATCGCACCGCAGCTTCGGGGTGCGCGTTGCAAGGCCCAGTCGTTTTACAGCCAGTGAAAACCGCTTAGCCACCATCTCGGCATATTCGCCCTCACCGCGCATTCGGTGGCCCCAGCGCGGATCATAGTCCCTGCCCCCGTGCATTTGCCGAAGCTTGGACATGACTTTTTCGGCGCGCGTTGGCTCTTGCTCTTGCAGCCAGGTTTGCCAAAGTTGCGAAACTTCGCGCGGCAGCCGCAGCATAATCCAGCTTGCTGCATCCGCCCCGGCATCCCTGCCCGCCTCTAACAGGCTTTCCATCTCATGATCTGTCAAACCGGGAATAGAAGGCGAGGTCATGACCCGTACCGGAACCCCCGCTTCGGTCAGCCTGCGAATGATTTTCAGGCGCCGATTTGGCGCGGGTGCCCGTGGCTCCATTCGGCGCGATAAATCCGCATCCAACGTGGTCAGAGATATCCCGACCCGAACCAAACCCTGTTCCGCCATCTGTGCGAGCAGATCGAGGTCACGTTCGATCAGTGCCCCCTTGGTCACAATCGCAACCGGATGGCGAAACTCAGTAAGCACCGACAAACAAGACCTTGTGATTCCGAGGTTTTTTTCAACTGGCTGATAAGGGTCGGTATTGGTTCCAATCGCGATTGGCGCAACAGTGTAACCTTTCGCAGAAAGCTCTTTGCGAAGAAGCACGGCCGCATTGGGTCGGGCAATCAAGCGCGTCTCAAAATCCAGCCCCGGCGACAGACCCAGATAGGCATGGCTGGGCCGCGCAAAGCAATAGATGCAGCCGTGCTCACACCCCCGATAGGGGTTAATCGAGCGATCAAATGGCAAGTCGGGGGAGCGGTTATAAGTGATTATGCTGCGTGCCGTTTCGTGCCTGACTTCAGTCCGCAACGGAGGAAGATCGTCATCATACCCCCAGCCGTCATCGCAGGGGATTGTGTCAAACCGTTCGAATCTGCCTGCCGTATTTTCCGTGGCTGCTCGCCCCTTGGGAATGGCCGAAGGTAGGTTTGTTCTACTTTTGTTCATGTCATTTGGTATATGGAATATCGACCGGTCCAGCAAGCGGCACATTTACCTTGCTGAGGCATCATCAGAACCCCAATCAGGCCCTGAACAATTGGTACATTTGAACGAATTGCAGGATGTTCATGTGTAAAATGACGTCGAGATAACGACAAATTTGGCCTATAGGTCGGTCTCGGAACTGCCAAGGTCGCAATCGTCACAGTAGTATTACGGCGAAATGGCCAAAACGGAAAAAATGCCACCACGGGCGCAAGGCCCGAACAGCTCAGGGAAACGCCCCATGTCCGATGAAGAAGACATCGTCCTGTCCGAACTGAACGACGACGAACTGGTCGAACAGATGTTCGATGACCTTTACGACGGTCTGAAAGAAGAAATCGAAGAAGGTGTGAACATCCTGCTGGAGCGCGGATGGACACCTTATGACATCCTGACCAAGGCACTGGTCGGCGGCATGACGGTTGTGGGCCACGACTTCCGTGACGGCATTCTGTTCGTACCCGAGGTCTTGCTGGCCGCAAACGCAATGAAGGGCGGCATGTTTATCCTCAAGCCACTGCTGGCAGAAACCGGCGCACCGCGCGTTGGAAAAATGGTGATCGGCACTGTTAAGGGCGACATTCACGACATTGGCAAAAACCTGGTGTCAATGATGATGGAAGGCGCCGGATTCGAGGTTGTTGATATCGGCATCAACAACCCCGTCGAAAACTATCTGGAAGCGCTTGATACCGAACAGCCCGATATTCTGGGCATGTCGGCCCTGCTGACGACGACCATGCCATATATGAAAGTCGTGATCGACACACTGATCGAACAGGGTCGGCGCGACGACTATATCGTTCTGGTTGGCGGCGCGCCCCTGAACGAAGAGTTCGGCAAGGCGATCGGTGCTGATGCCTATTGCCGTGACGCGGCCGTAGCTGTTGAGACGGCAAAGGATTTTGTCTCGCGCAAGCACAATCAGCTGGCGGGTTGATCGACATCTAGACCAATTCAGGGCCGTCCGATTTTCGGGCGGCCTTTTTCATTTATTCACCCTACCCTGATCCGAAGCCGACATTATGTGTCGAATACGGGCTTGCCAGCCACCGAATAAGCCGATTTTCTAGATAACGAGAAAGAGGCGCGAAATGACTCAGGACCAACTTCCCGACGATGCCAGCCTGACAACGCAGGGCTATTCAGACCATCACGGCGCAGGGCGAATTCTGTTATTGGCCTGCGGTGCGCTGGCGCGGGAAATCCTGGACCTAAAGCGTCGTAATGGCTGGGATCATATGGAACTGACCTGCCTGCCCGCCATCTTGCACGTCCACCCGGAACGGATCACGCAGGCGGTGGAAGAGGCCGTTGCCAAACACCGCGACCAATACGATAAAGTTTATGTCGTCTACGCAGATTGCGGCACCGGTGGCCTGTTGCAGAAAGCCTGCGAGGAGATGGGCGTGGAGATGATTAAAGGGCCCCACTGCTATTCTTTCTTCGAGGGGAACCAGGTCTTTGAAAATCGCGGCGAGGATGAAACTACAGCGTTCTACCTAACAGATTTTCTGGCACGTCAATTCGATGCCTTCGTCTGGAAGCCGCTGGGGTTGGATCGCCACCCCGAGCTTAGGGAAATGTATTTCGGCAACTACACGAAACTGGTTTATCAGGCACAGACTGATGATGCGGTTCTGACCGAACGGGCCAAGGAGTGCGCAGACCGAATGGGCCTGGCTTTCGAGCGCCGTTTTACCGGTTATGGTGATCTGCAATCCACGCTGAGCGACTGGGCCAGCCGCCCGCTTTAGGCGGCCTCTATCGCGACCTCGCGGATACGGTCGATCATCGCCCTCAAACCGTTAGATCGTTGCGCGGAAAGATGATCGTTTAACCCCAGCCGCGCCAGTTCGCCTCCTGCGTCAACCTGCGGGACTTCTTGAACCGGCAGGCCGTTATATAGGGATCGCAGAACCGCAATCAGCCCCCGCACGATCAGAGCATCACTGTCGCCGTCAAAATGAAAGATCCCTCCCTCGACACTGGGATGCAGCCAGACCTGGCTGGCGCAACCATGTACTTTGGTTGCAGGCACCTTCAACGCATCATCCATTGGCGCCATCGCTTTCCCCTGCTCGATGACATGGCGGTACCGGTCTTCCCAGTCCTCCAGGAATTCGAAATCTTCGACGATTTCTTCAAAAGCAGGTGTCGCCATCTCGGGGCTGTCCTCTCATTGGGTTCACATTTTTGAACTATGATCCTGACCAGCATCTGTCCAGCCCCCCACGTGGCTTTTCAAACCCGGAAAAGTGCGATAACTCATTGCCATATAGACTGCTCTGGGTGTTGTGACGATGAAGAAATCACTGTCTGTTCTTTTGGCTGCTGCCTTGACCCTGTCGGCTTGCAGCGCTTGGCGTGATTCTCGGGTCAACCCGACAAACTGGTTTGGGTCCAGTACTCCGGCACCCTCTGAAGTCTCGGTGAACGATGCAAATGCGCTGGTTCCCCAGACAGACGATGGTGTTGGCCTGTTTTCCAAGAAGCCACCCGAGGATAAGAGCTTCCCGATCGCCAAGATCGAAGAATTGCGGATCGATCCAATTCCGAATGGAGCTATCGTTTACACGACTGGGATTGCTGCAAGGCAGGGTGCCTATAATGCGCGGCTTGTTCGTGTTGAAAACGAAGAGAATGCAAAAAACGGCATTCTCGAATTCACGTTCCGTGTCGACTACCCGTCATATGCGACAAGCCAGGGGACCGAACGGTCCCGAAGAGTATCCAATGCAATCAATATCAGCCGAGACGAGCTTGCAAACATTCGGTTGGTCCGCGTCAAAGGGGAACAAAATGCCCTGGAATCCCGCCGCAGATAATTCCTGCTAAAGCTCTACGACCGTGACGGTCTGCCCTTTAGCTGCCAGGGCGATTTTGCCATCGCACAGTTTCAGGGCATCTTCGCCGAATACCTCGAACCGCCAACCGGACATTGCAGGTAATTCCCGTTCACCGGCTGCGATCTGATCCAGTTCGGAACTGGTAGCAATCAGTTTGGCGGCCACGCCCGAGCTTTCCGTTTTTGATTTCAGCAGCACCCGCAATAGGTCGGCAAGCGCAGGATTTACCTTCAACTTGTCACGGCTGGTATCAATCTTGGGCAATTTTTCTGGTGGGCAATTAACACCCTTTTTGACGGCGGCCAGAATCCCATCCGCAATGACCCCTTTGCGGGCCTCGCGCAGCAGCAGGCGCGATCCACCCAAATCTGAGAAAGATTTCGGCTTGGTCGATGCCAGTTCGATCAGAGCGTCGTCTTTGAACACCCGGCTGCGCGGTACGTTGTTTTCCTGCGCATAGGCTTCGCGGAACTCGGCCAACTCGCGAACAACAGCCAAAAACTTGGCCGAGTTCGTCCGGGTTTTGATACGCTTCCACGCATTTTCGGGCTGGATCTCATAGGTGCCGGATTGCGTCAGCGTGCGCAGCTCTTCGGCGACCCAATGGCTGCGCTTGGTTTTCGTCAACTCGGCCGACAGATACTCATAGATTTTCCGCAGATGCGTTACATCTGCCAGGGCATACGTCTTTTGCGCCTCGGACAGTGGGCGGCGTGACCAGTCGGTAAATCGAGAGGTCTTGTCCACGCCTTCCTTACAAATCTTGCGCACCAGGGTTTCATAGCCAACCTGCTCGCCAAATCCGCAGACCATAGCAGCGACCTGGGTGTCGAACAGAGGGTTGGGGAACACACCCGCCTCAACCCAGAAAATCTCAAGATCCTGACGGGCTGCGTGAAATACTTTAACCACGCTTTCATCGGCGAAGAGCTCGTACAAAGGCTCCAGAGTCATCCCTTCGGCCAACGGGTCGACCAAAACGGCGCTGTCTTCGTCGGGCGACGGGACCGCCAGTTGAAGCAGGCAAAGTTTGGAATAGTAGGTCCGTTCGCGCAGGAACTCGGTATCTACGGTTACGTAATCAAAGGCCGCAGCCGCTTTGCAGAAATCGGCCAGCTCTTGCGTCGTCGTGAGGGTTTTCATTCGTGGTGCTATTCTTGCTTTTGTTTTTAATCACCCGTCAGTCCTACACGTTTCCGGGCCGTCGGGCGAACCATAGGCCGAATGGCAACCGCGTGTAAATCACCCCGCGGGATTCACGGCAAAAGCACCGGCGTGCGGTCATTTCCGGCAAAGCGGCGCAATACGGCCGGATAAAGCCTGTGTTCGTAGGTCAGAACGCGCGCCGCCAAAGTCTCAGGAGTGTCTCCGGCCTCAATATTCAGGCGGGCTTGCCCCAAGATTGGGCCATCGTCCAGCGCTGCGGTCACTTCGTGAACCGAGCATCCATGCTCGATATCACCTGCTGCAATCGCACGGGCATGGGTGTTCAGACCCTTGTATTTTGGCAACAGTGACGGGTGGATGTTCAGCATTCGACCCTGAAAGCGCGAGACGAAATCACCGGTCAGCACCCGCATGAACCCGGCCAAACATACGATGTCCGGTTGTGCTTTCTCTAACGGTTTCAGCAGCTCGGCTTCGAAAGCCGCGCGGTCGCCTTTGAAGGGTCGGTGATCAACGGCTGCGGTTGCAATTCCCCGATCAGCTGCCTTTTTCAGCCCGCCTGCCCCGGCATCGTTCGACAGGACCAGACAGGGCCGCGCCGGATGGTCACCGGTCATGCTGTCGACCAGAGAGACCATATTCGACCCCCCGCCCGAGATCAGAATGGCGACGCGCTTATGGCTCACAGCAATTTGCCCGAATAGGCCACTCCTGCGGTGTCGGTCACGGTGCCAATCCGCGAAACCGTCTCACCAGCTTGGGCCAGCAGTGCCGACAGGTCGTCGGCCTGCTCTGCGCCGCAAACCACGATCATGCCGATGCCGCAGTTGAAAGTCTTGAGCATCTCGGATTCAGCAATACCGCCGGTTTCTGCCATCCAGCGGAATACGGGTGGCAAATCCCAGGAGTTCAAGTCGATCTGGGCACCCAGCCCTTCGGGCAGCACCCGTGGCAGGTTTTCGGTCAGGCCACCGCCGGTGATATGGGCGAGCGCATGCACCCCGCCTGTCCGGATCGCCTGTAGCGCAGGTTTCACGTAAAGGCGCGTCGGGGTCAGCAGTGCCTCGCCCAGCGATCCATCCCCAAAGGGCGATGCCGCATCCCAACCCAGGCCCGAGATCTCGACCAGCTTGCGCACTAGCGAATAGCCATTGGAATGCACCCCGTTTGAGGCCAGCCCAAGCAACACGTCACTCTTTTGAACATCTGCAGGAAGGTGTGCGCCGCGCTCCATCGCACCGACTGAAAACCCGGCCAAATCGAAATCACCATCGGGATACATGCCCGGCATCTCGGCAGTTTCGCCGCCAATCAATGCGCAATCCGATTGAACGCAGCCTTCGGCAATGCCCTCAATGATCCGTGCGGCGGTCTCGGTATCCAGTTTGCCTGTTGCGAAATAGTCGAGGAAGAAAAGTGGCTCGGCCCCCTGACAGATCAGATCGTTGACGCACATGGCCACGAGATCGATACCGACGCCATCGACCAGGCCTGTATCAATCGCGATCCGCAACTTGGTGCCAACACCGTCGGTGGCACCGACAAGAATCGGATCCCGATAACCTGCATCCTTCAGGTCGAACAATGCGCCGAACCCGCCCAGCCCGCTCATCACACCGGATCTGTTGGTCCGCTTGGCAGCAGGTTTTATCCGGTCGACCAGAGCATTCCCCGCATCAATATCAACGCCCGCATCCGCGTAGGTGATTCCGTTTTTGCCTGCTGTCATGGCCAACCTCTTTTGAATGGTTCCCGCGCGGGTTAGTCGATTGTTGGAGATGTTGCAACGGTCAGGCTTGACGCGGGCGTTCACCATGATAGGCAAAGCGCCTAGGCGGGCCTGTAGCTCAATTGGTTAGAGCAGAGCGCTCATAACGCTTTGGTTGGGGGTTCGAGTCCCTCCGGGCCTACCAAAATCCGCAAATTTCCCTTTAAAAACAACGCTCGATTGGCCCGAAAATAGAGAGAGATGCTCCACGACCTAACAATAGGTTGCGAGGCAAGTGCCCCACGGTTTCAGGACATATCTTCGATTCCCGCCCGGGATATCCCGGTAACTTTTCAGGCGCTTGAATCAGTTTATCGGTCACTGAACATCCGACAATCCAAGATGAACTCACACCAGATTTGGCAGAGCAGAGGTCCGGTGCACGATGCTCTAGCGACCGATGATAATATCGGCACACAGACCGCCCAGATGTTCGCTTTTGCCCAATCGAAGCACGCCGCCATGGGCTCGGGCGACATCTGCCACAATGGCCAACCCTAGACCAACACCGCTGCCCCGATTCTGGTTGCGCGCCGGATCCAATCGCGAGAAAGGTTTGACCGCTTCGGTGCGCTGCTCGGGCGGAATACCCGGACCATCATCTTCAACGCGGATACGCAGCGATTTGGAAGAGACCGACAGGCTGATTTCAGCGCGATTTCCGTACCTGACCGCATTCCCGATCAAGTTCTCTACCGCGCGACGAATAGCCGTCGGGCGCAACATTGCGGTTCCTGCGCCATCAACCTTTACCAGATCGACCTTATGCCCTGCCCTGCACGCATCCTTGACGATCTGCCGAAGGAACCTCTCAGGGTCTACGGATTCCGGCGCCACTTCTGCCGCTCCTTTGGAAAAGTCCAAAAACGCGTCCAGCAATAGCTGCATTTCATCCACGTCCTGTTGCAATGGCGCTGCCTCACCTTCGGGCAACAAAGACAGCCCAAGCTTGAGACGCGTCAAAGGCGTTCGCAAATCGTGGCTGACACCGGACAGCATCATGGTGCGCTGCTCCATCTGACGCTCAATCCGGGCGCGCATATCCAGAAACGCACTGCCAGCCGCTCGCACCTCGATCGCGCCGCCTGGCGAATAAGGAACAACCCGCCCGCGTCCGAACGCCTGTGCAGCCTCGGCCAGACGGGTGATCGGTCGTAGCTGGTTGCGCATGTACAAAAACGAAATGGTTGTCATGATGATCGCAAAGAACAAGACGGTCACAATCAACTGATGCGGCGCGGTTGGGGACAATCGCCGACGGTCGAAAGTTAGCTGCAATACACCCAAATCCGTCTGCAGATACAATCGAGCCTCCTGCCCGCTTGGCAAGGCGACCGCTACAAGATCGGGAAGCAGGGCGCGCAACTCGGATTCGACTTGAGGTGCAATGAAATCATACCAGCGGCGATTCCCGATGACTGGCGTTTCGTTTATCCCGAGAAACCGCAGTTTCATATCAAGCGCGGCCAGATCGGGCCGAAGTTCGGCCACCGCCTGATGCTGCGTTTCAGAATGTTCTATCACATCCGTAACCAGCGTAACCTCACGCGATGCGGCACGAGTCATTTGCGCGGTGACATCTTCCAGGTGCTTTTGCAAAAAGGCGACACTGATCACCAGCAGCATCACCACCACCGGCAAAATGAGAATCAAAGCCGCCCGTGCGTACAGGCTGCGCGGCATATAAAGTTTGAGCCATTGCGTCGTCATGGGTTAAACCTAACGGGCTGTTCAGACGAGAGAAAGAGTGCAGAATGCAAGCACCGGACGATTTCAATCCAATGCCAGGCCGAGATGATGAATTACAACCGGGCCTGAGGCGGATTCTTGCCCCCAACCCGTCTCCGATGACATATCGCGGCACCAATACATACTTGCTTGGCCAAACCGATCTTGCGGTGATTGACCCCGGCCCTGCCAATGCGGACCATCTGGATGCAATCCTGAACGCGGTTAAACCCGGACAACGGATCAGCCACATCATTGTCACACATTCTCATCTGGACCACTCTCCGCTTGCTGCACCGCTGGCCGAACGAACGCAAGCAAAGATCATTGCTTTCGGAGGCCCCGAAGCAGGCCGCAGTGAGGTGATGGCCGAATTGGCTACTCAGGGGCTCGCAGGCGGAGGTGAAGGGATCGACACGGCGTTCCGCCCGCATATCGAAGTCGAAGATGGAGATGTAATCGCCGCCGAAGGGTGGCAGTTGAATGTGATCCATACGCCCGGTCATCTTGGTAACCATATCGCGCTGGGTTGGGGGGATGTCTGCTTTACCGCCGATCATGTGATGGGTTGGGCCAGTTCACTGGTGTCACCACCTGATGGTGATCTGACCGATTTCATGGCGGCTTGCGAAAAGCTAGGGCAACATAACTGGTCCGTATTCCACGCAGGGCATGGCGCACCGATTAACGACCCTGCCAAAAGGCTCGATTGGTTGATCACCCACCGGCGCGCCCGGGAAAAACAGATTCTGTATGCTTTGGAAACCAGGCCAGGGACCGCCCGGGAATTGGCCGAGCGAATCTATACCGAAACCCCCGCCGCCCTGTTGCCCGCTGCCGAACGGAATGTATTCGCCCATCTCGTTGATCTTACGTGCCGATTTCTGGTTGCACCGCAGTCAAAGTTATCCGTCGGCGCGATCTTCGCCAGAACCCCATAGATGCCGAGGTAAATTTTTTTCCAAAACCGCGCTTCCCCTCTGGACGGCGAAATTTCGGGTTGCTATATGGCGCGAACCGTTCCGGCGTAGCTCAGCGGTAGAGCAGTTGACTGTTAATCAATTGGTCGTAGGTTCGATCCCTACC
>NZ_JBXWPF010000019.1:0-94731 GCF_059611265.1 Ruegeria sp. CDSA241 | reverse complement strand
AAGGTATTCCTCTCGGCCATCGCTCTCGCTGCTACAGTCCTATTCTGGCTGTAAATCAATGAGTCTGGAGCCTACGGCTTTTCAAAATCTGACGAATGGGCTGACAGAAGCAACCCACCGAGCTAACTTCATTGCAAAGAGGAGGGGTGAATGGGAAGACGTCTCACGACGGTATTGGCCGCCGACATTGTGGGCTATTCCGCGCTGATGGATCAGGACCGTACTGGCACAGTCGCTGCATTAAAGACCTTCCGCGAGGACACGTTTCTCCCGATCGTGGAAGATACCAATGGTTCACTGATCAAAAGCATGGGCGACGGCTGGATCGTCGAGTTTCAATCACCATCTGAAGCAGCAGCTTGCGCGATTGCAGTTCAGTCCGCCCACAGACCTGACCACATCAAACTGCGCATCGGGGTTCACACAGGGGAAGTGGTAACCGATGGCGATGACATTTTCGGCGACGGCATCAATGTTGCGGCGCGTCTGGAGGCTCTCGCGAAGCCGGGACAAGTGCTCTTTTCAGATACGTCACATAACAGCCTTGACCGTAACGATGCGGGATTATTCGACGGCGGAGAGCAAACCGAACTGAAAAACATCACGCGGCATGTTGGAATCTGGTGTTGGCCAAAGGGTACGAAAGCCAATCTCGCGATCAAAGCGGATGTGAGGCCGGGAATCGCAGTGCTCCCATTCGACAATATGTCGGGTGATCCGGAGCAGGAGTTCTTTGCCGATGGCATAACGGAAGACATCATAACTGAGCTATCTCGGTTTCGTTGGTTGATGGTCGTCGCACGAAACTCTTCTTTTGCTTATAAGGGGAAAAGCACGGACATCCGCGACATGGGCCGCGACTTAGGGGTTCGGTATGTACTGGAAGGCTCCGTTCGGCGTTCCGGGCAGCGCGTCCGCATCACGGGACAGCTCATAGATACCGAAAATGGGAGCCATTTGTGGGCGGACCGCTTTGACGGTGTGCTCGACGACATCTTTGATCTTCAAGATCAAGTCACCGAAGACGTAGTTACAGCTATTGAACCATCGGTGCGGCACGCTGAAACAAATCGTGCGCGTGCAAAACCCACCAAGGACTTACAGGCATACGAGCTCTACCTCCGAGCATTATCACATTTCCACTTGCTGACTGACCAAGACAACATAGAGGCAATACGACTGACAAAACTGGCTTTGGATCGAGATCCGGAATACGCCTCCGCAGCGGGCTTGCTAGCATGGCTTCATATCCAACGTCTTGTGCAAGGTTTGGAACCTGTAGATCAGGGACCCAAGTCAGCTGTCGCGGCCGCAGAGCAGGTGCTGCGGAGCGATCGCGCGGACGGCATTGCAAAGGCTTATGCCGCACATTCGATCTCTATGCTGGCACAAGACCTGTCCCGCGCGCGGACAGCCTTTAAGGAAGCATTGTCGGAAAATCCCAACGCGGCGACGGTCCACATGCTCGCCGCTGCAAATCTTTATTTGCTGAATCGCCCTGACAAGGCGCTGGAACATGCAGTCCGGTCTGTCGAACTCAGCCCGGGTGATCCATTGCGGCACGCCGCTTTCATGGGACAGGGTGCCGCCTTGTTTCACTTGGGACGTTATGCGGAAGCCGCGCAGGCCTGTCGCGAAGCCTTGTCTGTGCGTGCAACCTTCCTGATGAGCCACCTGATGCTGATTGCCTCGCTTGCTGAGCTCGATGACATAGATGCGGCAAAAACAGCGGCTGTCAAATTGAACGAAATCGCTCCGAATGCGGCTTCGATAACCGAGACAACACGTTTACCATTATTCTCTATTCCAACCTGCGCTGATCGCTGGCGCAGCGGGTGGAAAAAAGCAGGGTTGCAAGTGTGAAGGCAAACGGCACCCCCCCGGTTCCGACAACCATGCATTCGGTAAAGGATGTTTCGCCTTTGTCTTGAAAATCAGTCGCTGACCAAAACTCTGCCTGGCTGGCCCTCCTCATGGACACGGAACACCAAAATGGTTGCCCCTTCGTCCCCTGAGCGAGCGGTGTGCACTTTCTTCAACGGAACGACGCCTACGTCACCTGAAAAAGTTTCTTGTTCGCCTTCGCCGTCTAGGATGAGGGTGACGCTGCCCTGCAGAATGTAGGCAAATTCTTCACCGGGATGCCAATGCATTGGTAAAGTGAGGTTTGGTGGTAGGGCAACATGGCTCACGACAACCTCCAAGCCCTCAGTGCTTTTGAGCGACTCGGTTAGCAAGTCCTGAATAAGCGGTTTTTGCAAAGTCGCTGGATCCCGCACATCGTGCGACATAGCCGCTGCGGCACCAGTCAAGACAATCAAAAAAGCAAATATGATTGGTTTCCACATCTAATCCCCTCCTACTTTTAGAAGATGATGGCATTGGGACCTTTTCGAAATCAATGCTGGTGTGCACGCGGTTAACTGCGGCGTTCCAAATTGTTGTGTCAAAGGCTGTTCCAGGGTCCGCAAAGTTCGCGGAGCGCTTCTTAGTGGACGGTGCGGCGAGTGGCGGCTTAGTCCGCTCGTTTCCTGTTCGCCGAGGGTAATACGAATGGCCGCAATGCTCCTGCAACGGGCGTTCGTATTTCGAGCGGCGAAAGTTCCAGTGAGCCCTGAGCTGCCATCGACTAGGCTATTATTCTTCGCATGTGCAGCGCGTCGCGAACCGCACATTCTGGACGTTCGGTGCCAGGTCACGAATGGTGGGTGAGCGGACAAAGCCGCCTTGTGCACCTGCAGCTATTGCTGGTGCAGCATCGGTTTGCAACTGCGGCACGCTCGCCGCTGCCTTGCAGGCGAAGTCGCCGGACCGGACGTTTCAAGGTCGGCGCTGTTGACGTGTTTGCTCAATCTCAATGCCCAGTGATTTGTGCTTAGGCCGCCGAACCCTCGTTCGGAGCTCTTAGCCTTGAGACAGACTTTGGCATCGCGGCATCTTTGGCAACACCTTGGGGCCAGGTCACCAACAGGATTGCGCAGCCGGAGATGCCGTTGTCCTCGATAACTGGCGCGACAGAAGCCGCAGTTGTCGTCAGGTGTCTCTGGCTTGGCTTGGATACAACAACGCAGATATCGACTGGCGTGTCGCGCGGCAAGCCTTCCGCAATCCATTGCGCGAACATCCGACCGGCCTAGCGCACGGACATGTAAAGTGCGGTTGTCATGCCTGGCCCTGACAATCGCGTGCTGTCTGGGGTCGGATCATCGGCGGCCCCGGTACCGGTCGCCAGAACAAGGGTATTGGCAACGGCCCGTTCGGTCAGGCTGCGCGTCAATCCAGCACCAGCGGCGCAAGCGGCGGTGACACCCGGCACCATTTTGACGGGAATACCAGCGGCCCGCGCCGTTTTGATCTCCTCAGTCGCGCGTCCAAATATTCCCGAGTCCCCGGATTTCAGGCGCACAACCCGGCGTCCTTTTCGCGCTTCGGCCACGACCAGCGCGTTGATGCTATCTTGCGGCTAGGCGTGACCTCGCAGCAAATTTCCTTTCGAAGCTCAAGTCAGTCATTGCGGCCTTCGGCTTCGAACACTTCGGCGATCTCTTTCTGAGTGAGATCCGCCTTGCGTCCTCCGGCAATGTTCACCTTCAACTGCGGCCGCGTTTGACCGCCAAGCGCTGTGAGAGCAGCGACGGTCGCCAAGTATCTGTCACGCAGAGGCAATTCCGGGCGGGCAAATTGCAGGCCGTAGGCAAAACCCACCAAGCCCTCGGCCATATCGGGCAATAGGTGTCCGTATCTTTCGTTCAGAGCATTTTCCATTCCAGGGTTCAGCCGTTCGGAAAGCTCCCGTCCTATGTCGGTTGTGGTTTGAGTCACGCCAAAGGCCTTCTTGATATGTCAGGTTCCGGTATTTGCGATCTGGTCGCGATTTTTATCATGGGCATCGCTGAATTCACGCACCAGGAAGTCAACGAACGCCCGTGTCTTCGGGGCCAGATTGCGCCGATCGGCAAACATCACGACGATGTCCGTGCTGGCCGGGGAATATTCGGGAATGACATGCACCAACTCGCCCGAGAAGAACCGCGGGTTCGCCATGTAGCAGGGCAATCGGGCGATCCCGATGCCAGCAAGTGCGGCGCGAAAGATCACGTCGGTGCTGTTGCCCTCGAAAGTCCCTTGTGCGTCAAAGCTGTCGTCACCGTCGTGCCACGTATTGCGACTGCTGCTGCCCGCGATCCGAAGGCAATCGTGATCGGCCAGATCTGCGAAACACTTCGGCGTTTCTCGGCGCTTCAGATAGGCAGGCGCGGCACAAAGCACCCGGCGGCTTTGCATGATGCGGCGAACAACGATGTCGGGATCCTTGCGCTGTTCAGCAAAGCAGATGGCAACGTCGAACCCTTCGCTTTGCAGATCGATTTCACGATCCGTCAAATCCAGCGAAATCTGGATGTCTGGGTTTTGCGCCATGAGGTCCGGCAAGGCGGGAATCAGCTGCGACTTTCCAAACGCGACGGTCGAGGCGATTTTCAGCTTGCCGCGCGGTGTGCCATCCATGTTCAGGATAAGCGCCTCGGCCTCTTTGAACTTTTCGGCCATCGCCTTGCATTTCTGATAGAGTTCATGGCCTTCCTCTGTCGGCGACACACCCGTCCGGGTCCGGTTTAGCAAGCGACAATGAACATGATCCTCAAGCAAACCAATCTGCTTGCTGACCGCCGAAGGGGTCTGCCCCATGGATCGCGCGGCGGCCGAGATGCTCCCACGCTCGACCACAGTCGCAAAAATCAACATTTGCGCTGAAATATCCATGTCTCACCACCTGCCTGTTCCACATTGGCACAGGGCCTATGCCAATTTCGGAAATTGTGAGCGCCACCAAACACTCCTATCTCTGCAGTGCGGCACAAATACCGCACCGCAGCAATAGACGAGGCGCGAACATGGCAATCACACGCTCAAGCAGTTGGCTGGACGCCGTTCTGGACGTCAGCCGCTTAATAATTCATCAAAATTGGGACGGTTTTCGCGACGCGCAGGCCAAACGGAAGATCTATCGCGACACCTACCACGAGCTTTCGATGCTCACCGACCGCGATCTGGCAGATCTGGGAATTCCCCGCAACGGCATCCAAAAACTGGCACTGGAGGCGGCTTATGGCGTTTAGTGTCCACTCAACCGCGACGATCCGACCTGACAAAGCCAACTTGGGCACGTTGTCCAACGCGATTTACAGATTTGCGGCAAGGTCCACAGCAACGGCGAAATCCGTTCTGAAGGCAATACATGCAGCCCGGATGATGTCGGTTTTGGCGAACATGAGCGATCGGCAATTGGCCGCGATCGGCATCACGCGCTCCGAGATTCCGCAGTACGCGGAACGGCTCATGGCGCAGGAAACAGATGGAAAAAGCCAAGACTAATGCGGCGGGCCCCAATCCGAGGATTGCTTGCAAACTTGAACACGAATTGCTGGTCCTCGCTCCTCCCAGAGTAAGCCAGCAAAAGCAGCGGCGACGAAAAATATCAACAGGGACCGCCAATGCTTTTGGGCCAGCACCTTCACCTCCTCCCGAAGATGCTGGCCCAATCCACGTCTGCAATCGGAGCGACAAGGCGATTGTCCATCTCAGACATCATCAAAACTTTGCCATTCGCCGACTCTATCCAGCTGACCAAAACGAGATCTGCGATCACTTTCGACGGCTCGACGCCGAGTCTCGGCGCGCGCGGTTCTGTGGGACTTTCAGCGACGAGAGTCTGACGACCTAAGTTCAGAGCATTCCTCATTATGACAGCATTCTCTGCGGCGCGTTTGCAAAAGGGCGTCGGAGGGGCGCCGCCGAACTCCGCGGTGACGACCAGACCGGATCTACAAAGACGGAAGCCGCCTTTTCTGTCGAACCTGATTGGCAAAACATCGGAATTGGTGATGCGCTGTTCGAGCGCATTATCGCAATCGCGCGGAAGTGGGGCATCAGTTCAATTGAATTGATGTGCCTGCGAGAGAACCGCCGCATGAGGCATCTTGCAGCAAAGCACAATGCTCGGCTGTGCATCGATCAGGGCGTTGCTAAAGCCGTTTTGCATCCAAACTGGTCATCACCCTCCTCCCAAGCCGCAGAAGTCGTTGGTGAAGTCAGGGGATTTCGCTTGTTCATTTGAGTGGGGGGAGAAACAAACGTTCCGAAACGTTGCGTTAGCACATACTCGAATACTCTCAAAGTCCCGCAAAGTGGACCAAGCACCGTTCTTGCCGGCTAGGCTCTCATCAAATGCCGGAAAGAGATCTAAGGTGCGACGCGACCTCGTCCGAACCGTGGCCGGCTTTCAGGCAGGCAAATACCACCGGCAGATCGCCCCGCATTCTCGCGGCGTCTCGGCGCATGACGTCCAAAGATGCCCCCACATGAGGGGCAAGGTCGGTTTTATTGATGACTAGGATGTCTGACCTGGTGATTGCGGGGCCACCCTTGCGTGGGATTTCCTCGCCTGCGGCCACGTCGATCACATAGATTGTCAGGTCCGCCAACTCCGGGCTGAAGGTGGCCGATAGGTTGTCGCCACCGGATTCGATCAGGACGACCTCGACGTCGGGGTGACGCAGCCGCATCTCGGCCACGGCAGCCAGGTTGATCGACGCGTCTTCGCGAATCGCCGTATGAGGACAGCCGCCGGTTTCCACTCCAATCACGCGATCAGAAGGCAGGATTTGCATGCGCATCAGAGCTTCGGCGTCTTCTTGTGTGTAGATGTCGTTGGTGATGACGCCGATCGAGTGATCGTCTTTCAAAAGTTCGGCAAGCCTCGCGGTCAGGGTCGTCTTTCCTGCACCGACCGGGCCGCCGATACCGATGCGCAAAGGGCCGTTGAGTTGTGTCATGATTGGAAGAGCCTCGGTTCAAGAGTTTCGTGGGCCATCGCGGAGATGTCTGAGAAAAAGACGTTGCCAAAAACGTCCGTGGTGTCCGCATTTCTCGTGTCTTCGGCGACCTGAAGGCAAAAGGGCTGCAAGTTCAGGATCACCCGTTGACCGGCCGTCTGCCCGATGGGGCTCAGGCGGATGGCCGAGGAGGTCAGGTTTGCGACAAAGGCCTGCAGATAGAGAACGGCAGTCGTATCGATATCCAGCTCTGCCAATCTAGCGGCGCGACCGACGGCAACGGGCAACAGCATGTCAGGTAGCGCCAAACCCCAGACGGCGTTGACTGTAGCAACAAAGGCAGCGCCCTGCCTTTCAGCTTCGCGCAGACGCTCTTCGGCGATAGCAAAGGAACGTGCTTTCGCGTCCATCTCCAATGGGTCGTCGGCAGCATAAGCCAGCCGCATCCAGATCGCATCAGCGCGGCCTGAGCCATCACTCAGGCAATCTCTCAGCCAGTCTTCCAAACTGGTCGCGTCGGCGGCAATCCAACCCTCGTTGATCGCTGTTTCAAGTCCGTGCGAATAGGCGAAGGCCCCCACTGGAAACGCGGGCGACAGCCATTGGGTCAGCGTCAGTAAGTGCGCATCAATGGGCGTGGGCATGGGCCGAGTGTCCGTGATCGTGCGCATGGGTGCGCCCGTGACCATAGGCGCCGCCTTCCGGAGTGAAGGGTTCGGTGACTTGGGTCACCGTGGCACCGAGGTGGCTCAGCATATGAGCGATGACGGGATCATCCTGGATCAAAAGGCGGGTCGCCTCGATCTGACAAGGTGTGTGGCGGTTGCCGATGTGCCAGGCGAGGCGGGGCAGGTCTTGCCCGGAAACGGCCAAGAGGTTTTCGGGTGCCGCCGTCACTTTGACCAGACGTCCATCGCCCAGTTCCAGCACGTCGCCATCGTTCAGGGATACGGTCTGTTCGAAGTCTGCGACAAAGGACCAGCCTTCGGTCGTTGTCAGTTTCTTTCGCCGGAAAAATCGGGCGTCATACGTCAACGCGCAGTCCGCCACCGCATTGTCTGATGTGCCAGCGGGATGGAGCGTTTGTGCAATGGGAATATCGGTCATGAGGCCTCAATACAGAAAATACCGCTGCGCCATGGGCAGCTCGGTTGCAGGTTGGCAGGTCAGCAATTCGCCATCAGCCCGCACCTCATAGGTTTCGGGGTGCACCTCGACCTCGGGCATGGCGTCGTTCAGGACAAGATCCGCTTTGCCGATACCGCGCGTGTTCTCCACCGGCAAACTTGTCTTGGCCAATCCAAGCGCATCTCCCAGTCCTTCGGAGTGTGCCGCCTCGGAAACAAAGGTCACGGCATTGGCTTCCAGCGACCGGCCAAAGGCCCCGAACATCGGGCGGGTATAGACCGGCTGCGGTGTCGGGATCGAAGCGTTTGGATCGCCCATCTGCGCACACACAATGCTGCCGCCCATAAGGATCATCTCAGGCTTCACACCGAAAAACGCCGGGTTCCATAGGACCAGATCGGCGCGTTTGCCTTCTTCGATCGAACCGATGTGCTTTGACAGCCCGTGCGCAATGGCCGGGTTGATCGTGTATTTCGCGATATAGCGACGGACGCGGAAATTGTCGTTGTCGCCGACCTCCTCGGCCAAGGCGCCCCGCTGTTTCTTCATCTTGTCAGCGGTTTGCCAGGTGCGAATGATCACTTCGCCGACACGCCCCATGGCCTGGCTGTCTGAAGCGATGATCGAGAACGCCCCCATGTCGTGCAGGATGTCTTCGGCGGCGATGGTCTCGCGCCGGATGCGGCTTTCGGCGAAAGCCACATCCTCTGGGATGAATTTGTCCAGGTGATGGCAGACCATCAGCATGTCCAGATGTTCGTCCACTGTATTGACCGTAAAAGGTCGGGTCGGGTTGGTCGACGACGGCAGAACATGAGCCTCGCCACAGATCTTGATGATGTCAGGGGCATGGCCGCCCCCTGCGCCTTCGGTGTGGAAGGCGTGGATGGTGCGGCCCTTTATGGCGGCGATGGTGTTTTCGACAAAGCCGGATTCGTTCAGCGTGTCGGTGTGGATCATCACCTGAACGTCCATGGCGTCCGCCACAGATAGGCAACAGTCGATAGCGCCGGGCGTCGTGCCCCAATCCTCATGCAGCTTCAACGCGCAGGCACCGCCCTTGACCTGTTCCTCTAAAGCGGCGGGGAGCGACGCATTCCCCTTTCCCGCAAAGGCGAGGTTCATCGGAAACGCATCCGCCGCCTGCAGCATCCGCCCAATGTGCCACGGTCCCGGTGTGCAGGTCGTGGCCAGCGTGCCATGGGCCGGGCCAGTGCCGCCGCCCAGCATTGTGGTTAGACCAGAATACAGAGCATCCTCGATCTGTTGCGGGCAGATGAAATGAATGTGGCTGTCGAACCCACCGGCCGTCAGGATCTTGCCTTCGCCAGCGATGGCTTCAGTGCCAGGGCCGACGATGATGTCGACGCCGGGTTGTGTGTCTGGGTTGCCCGCCTTGCCGATCTTGTGGATCTTGCCGTCTTTCAAGCCGACGTCCGCTTTGTAGATGCCGGTTGCGTCCACGATCAGCGCGTTGGTGATGACGGTATCCACCGCACCCTCGGCGCGCGTGGTCTGCGCCTGACCCATCCCGTCGCGGATCACCTTGCCGCCGCCGAATTTGACCTCTTCGCCGTAGGGGCCTGTCAGGTCCTTTTCCACTTCAATGATCAGGTCAGTATCGGCCAGCCGCAGCTTGTCGCCGGTGGTGGGGCCGAACATGGCGGCGTAGTCAGAGCGGGGGATTTGGGTGGGCATCAGAGATCTCCCATCACAAGCTGGTTGAACCCGAAGACACGCCGTGCGCCGCCAATCAGGATCAGTTGCACCTCGCGCCGTTGACCAGGTTCAAACCGCACGGCTGTCCCGGCTGCGATATCCAGACGCATGCCGCGTGCGGCGTCGCGGTCGAAATCGAGCGCCGCGTTGGCCTCGCCGAAATGGTAGTGTGAGCCGACCTGTACCGGTCGGTCGCCCGTATTGGCGACCATTAGCGTGATCGGCTCCGCCCCTGCGTTCAGAGTGACCTCACCCTCCGCCGGAAAGAGTTCGCCGGGGATCATTGGCGTCTCCGAACCCGGACTGCCTTGCGCTTGGCCATGAAGGCCGCCGCGCCGATCAACAGCAATGCGACGGGTACGGCCCAATCTGCTGAATGCCCATGCGGCAGGCTGGCAGGATGGGCCAAGGCGGGGGAAGCCAGAAACAAAGCGGGAATAGCGTAACGCATGAGAGACTCCTATCGGATGGGATTGTGGACGGTGACTAGCTTGGTGCCGTCCGGAAAGGTGGCTTCGACCTGCACTTCGTGGATCATCTCGGGAATGCCGGCCATGCAGTCGTCGCGGGTGATGACCTCGGCGCCTACCTCCATCATGTCGGCGACCGAGCTGCCATCGCGAGCGCCTTCGACGACCGTGTCGGTGATCAGCGCGATGGCCTCGGGGTGGTTCAACTTGACGCCACGGGCAAGGCGCTTGCGGGCCACTTCGGCAGCCATGGCGATCAGCAGTTTGTCTTTTTCACGGGGGCTGAGTTGCATGGGTCAGAGTCTCCAGGATTTCGGCAGGGTGGTTTCGGTCAGGCGTTCCAGCACCGGCACCAGCCATTGGCGCAACAGATAGGAATCGGCGGCAAGAAGTCGGATGGTCAAAAGATCGGGCGCGACAAGGCTTGCGCCGCCGGTCTTTGGCAAAAGTTGCCGGACAATAGGCAAAAGCGCCTCGGCACGCGGGCCGAAGTAAAGGGCGCTGGCAAGGGCGGTCATGCCGCCTGCGATGGCCGGACGGTCAAGACTGGCGCTGATTGATCCGGTCAGGTTAATGCGGTCCCAATAGATCGGGCGACCATCGTGGCGCAGGGTGATCCGGTCGCGAAAACTGCCCGAGATACGGGTTTCGCCCATGGCGCGGCGACCGAAGACGACGGGTTCGACCAGCACGGCCTCGGCTCCGTCGGTGACGTCGACGTCAAGGCGACGGTTGAGACAACCACCGTCAAACATGATCAACTCTTGCGGCAACCAATGCAGTACCGCGCCCATGGCGACAGACAGGCGCGTGCTGACACACGCAGCGCCAGATGTGCTGCGATAGGCACGTTCTGCGGCTTGGGTTGTCAGGATCAGGTGGCTGTCCGGCCCGGCGCTGGCCGAAGCCTCAAACCGGTCGCCGCCTGTTAATCCGCCCGAAGTGTTCAGCACAATGGCTTCGACGGCATCCTTGCGACGCGGAAAAGCCACCTTGCTAGCGCCCGAGGTTCTGAAGCGGTCTATGCCCGTACGTCCGTCACGGCATTTGGTCGACAAGGTCATGGCACCGATGGATCTCGGGGCGGTGTTCGCCTCTCGTGATGCCAGATGTGGTTGACCCATGCGTTTGTCGCCCCCGGTACTCGACCCGCATGGTTCACCATGCAGATTGGGGGGTGATCCACCGCTGCGCGCCGGGAAAAAGACCAATCCCGGAGTTCTGCCTATTTGCTGTGCGAAAGTGACCCCACTCGCCCAGAAGTTCAGCAATGATGAGATGCCGACACGGAAATGCCTGAATGACGTGTCGAACGGGTGACAGGGACTTCGTCTGTTAAGTGTGCGTTAGCCATAAGGTGGCAGAAAGCTTGATTGCTGACTTTTAGGTCGTTCATGATCGGATCATGAGCAGTTTGAAAACCTTTCTGGTCCTGCTTCTTATCCTACCGAAGCAAAGTCTGGCGGCAGATGATCCCCTGATGTCTTCATTCGCGGCATGTGCAGGACGGTTCTCGGCCGAGTTGGAACATGCCTGGCTTATGAATGATGACCGCACGGATCAGATCGCGCATCGCCGGGCGCAGTTCATCGACCTTCTGAACGCGACGGTGCCCGACGATCAACGACGTCATGCGCTTCACCTGCGTATCGACGCCAAGATGGCGCATGCGCAATTGCTGACCGCCGCCAGCTTCTCACGCGATGCGGATCGCTCCAAATGGGCGGTGCGGCGTGCCCGGGCCGAGATCGACTATTGCACAGGATTCTTGCTTGAAAGCTGAAACGCCCAAAGATTTGGCGTTTCTTTCGCACAATAAAATGGCGAACCCGCGAAAGTCTGCGCAATTTTTGACGGATTGACGCTAGGGGCCGTTTTTCAACCCCCGCCGATCTCGCAGTCGCAGCAATTTCCATGGAACGACTTCTTCCGGGATCACACAAATCCCGTTGAACGTGCGATGGTGCTGGCCTTGCAATTCCAAAACACCACCGCACTCCGCAATTAGATTGCGTGGGGGGCATATGGGGGATCACACCCTTGAAAGCAACGCCTCCCCGCGCAGTGCCTGAAGGAAAACTGCGATGAAAAAGACACTTCTTAGTTCTGCTGCCGTCCTGGCCGCTTCGATGCTGCCGGCCATGGCGCAAGACTGCCCGATCAAGGTGGGAGTGCTGCACTCCCTGTCCGGAACCATGGCGATTTCAGAAACAACACTAAAAGACACGATGGAAATGCTGATCGAACAGCAAAACGCCAAAGGCGGCGTTCTGGGCTGCGAGTTGGAGGCCGTCGTGGTCGACCCGGCGTCGGACTGGCCGCTCTTTGCCGAAAAAGCGCGCGAGCTGATTTCGGTACACGAGGTTGACGTTATTTTCGGCAACTGGACATCCGTGTCGCGGAAATCGGTTCTACCTGTGATCGAAGAATTGAACGGACTTCTGTTCTATCCGGTTCAATATGAAGGCGAGGAATCCTCAAAAAACGTCTTCTACACCGGTGCCGCCCCCAACCAGCAGGCAATCCCGGCGACGGATTACTTTCTGGAAGAACTTGGCGTTGAGAAATTCGCGCTTCTGGGCACCGACTATGTTTACCCCCGGACGACGAACAACATCCTGGAAAGCTATCTTCAGCAGAAGGGCATCGCCGAGGACGACATCTTCGTCAACTACACGCCCTTTGGTCATTCTGACTGGTCCAAGATCGTCTCGGACGTCGTGGCTCTTGGTGCGGATGGCAAGAAAGTCGGCGTGATTTCAACGATCAACGGCGACGCAAACGTGGGCTTCTACAAGGAACTCGCGGCTGCTGGCATCAGCGCCGACGACATTCCCGTCGTGGCCTTCTCGGTCGGCGAGGAAGAATTGTCGGGTCTCGACACCTCCAACCTTGTTGGTCACCTCGCAGCCTGGAATTACTTCCAGTCAGCAGACACCGATGCCAACGCCGAATGGGTCGAAGCCTGGAAAGCCCGCATGGGCGACGAGCGTGTGACGAATGACCCGATGGAGGCGCATTACATCGGCTTCAACATGTGGGTGAATGCGGCGACCGAAGCAGGTACCACCGATGTCGATGCCGTGCGCTCCGCCTTGTACGGGCAGGAATTCCCGAACCTGACTGGTGGCACCGCTGTCATGCTGCCGAACCACCACTTGGCCAAGCCGGTTCTGATCGGCGAGATCACCGAGGATGGTCAGTTCGACATCATCAGCCAGACGGAGGAAGTGCCGGGCGATGCCTGGACGGATTTCCTGCCGGAATCGGCGGTGCTGAAATCCGATTGGGCGGAACTCGATTGCGGGATGTACAACACCGAAACGTCGTCCTGCGTTCAGATCAAGTCGAACTACTAAGCATGGTGGGTTGAAATCCCACCCTACGGGTGCGGCGCATGTCGCCCCCAGAACGCCTTACGGGGGCTGAACTATCCATGTCGCTTATACGTCGGTTCAACATCGGTTTCATGTCGGTGCTTCTGTGCGCTCTTGCCTTGCCACTTTCGGCGCAGAACGCCGAGGCGCCGATCCAGCAACTTTTGCAAGAACATAGCGAAATCATCGCCAAATCCTCGCGCAAGACCATCGGTCCTGCCATCGACGCGCTTGCCGACAGTGGTCTGGCCGAGGCCCAGGTCGTGCTGGAACGCTGGCAAAACAAAGAGATGTGGCGCGACAAGGACACCGGGCTTTTCGTCTATGGCGAAGCCTCGGGCAAGGAATTGACGGCGTTCGACTTTGCCGATGGCGCGGAACTTGGCACTTTCGTTGCCCGTGACTTCAAACAGTTGAAACCCAACAGCGGCATTCGCGGCATGATCGGTGCGGCCCTGGTGCAATTCCAACTATCAGGGTCCTTTGCCGAAAAGATGCAGGCCCTGAATGCGATCGAGCGTGACTCGGAGGCGTCCCATCTTGTGGCCCTGACCAAAGTTCTGCCCGACGAAACGGACCAGTCTGTGCAAAGTCGCATGGAACGCCTTCAGGGGCTTTTGACAATCCGCTTCGGCGCGACCGACGAGGAGAGGATTGCTGCCATCCAGCAATTTGACGGCGATCTTGGTGTCGATGTCCGGGCCGCATTGAACCCGCTTTTGGCCGTGAAAGTCGAGGCTTCGGCACAAGCACCCGAGGGCGATGACATCGCCCGCATCCTGACCGTCGGCAGCGACGACCTGCCGCGCGAGTCCGCCTATGACCTTCTGGTTGCCGCCGATCTGGCGAAACCCCGGATCAACCGGTACGACAAGCGGAACGCGCTTTTGGCGAACATCTCGGAGGGATCGGTCGCGGGGGTTCAGGTGGCGACGCTGAACAGCGAAGACGCACGCGACCTTGCTTATGAAGCTTTGGCCGAACAGGGCGTGGTAAACCCTGTGGCCACCGAAGCCGAGGTGGATGAAACCCTGGCAGGCTTCACGTTCTACGAACGCTACAGCGGCTCGCCTTCATTGGCCGTTGCCGCGGCGGCGGTGCTGACGGGCATCGAAAACAAGGTGGCATTTAACCAGGCATTTGACCTTGGCCTTGACGCCCTGTCGCTCGCTTCGATCTACTTTCTTGCCGCCATCGGTCTTGCTATCACCTTTGGCGTGATGCGCGTGATCAACATGGCCCATGGCGAGTTCATCATGATGGGCGCCTACACCGGCTACGTCGTCCAGCAGATCATCCCGGATTACACGATTTCCATTATCGTCGCCTTGCCGCTGGCCTTTGCCGTCACCTTCGGCGCAGGGGTCACGATGGAACGGCTAGTGATCCGCCACCTCTACCATCGCCCGCTGGAGACGCTTCTGGCGACTTTCGGGATTTCCATTGCCCTGCAACAGATCGCCAAGAACATCTTCGGCACGCAAGCGCGGCCCCTCACCTCGCCCGGCTGGCTGGACGGATCGCTGGTGTTCAATGACATCGTGTCGATCAGCTATATCCGGATCGCAATTTTCGTTTTGGCGCTTTTGTTCATGGCGCTATTCCTTTTCGTCATGAACCGCACTCGATTGGGGCTGGAAGTGCGGGCGGTGACACAGAACCCCCGCATGGCGGCCTCGATGGGGATCAACCCCGACAGGATCAACATGCTGACCTTCGGCTTCGGCTCGGGTATTGCCGGGATAGCGGGTGTGGCGATTGGGCTTTACGCCAAAGTGACCAGCGAGATGGGCGCGGACTATATCGTGCAAAGCTTCATGACCGTGGTCGTGGGCGGCGTTGGCAACATCTGGGGCACGCTTCTGGGCGCGACCATGGTTGGCTCGCTGCAAAAAGGGATCGAATGGCTGAACCCCTCGAACACACTGGCCGCACAGACCTATATGATCCTCTTCATCATCCTCTTCATCCAATTCCGGCCGCGCGGGATCATCGCGCTTAAAGGCCGGGCGGCGGAGGCATGAGCATGGCGGAACTGACAGCAGGCCCTGTGCGTCGCACATCTTTCGTGGTGCGTTATCCGTCGGTGCTTATCTTTCTGGCCTGTCTGGGGCTGTTCACCCTGGGCGTGACGATCCTGTCCGAAGGGTTCGGTATCGGCGTCATCTCGACCAGTTTCGTCAAGACCCTGGGCAAGACCCTGTGCCTCTGCCTCGTCGCGCTGGCGATGGATCTGGTCTGGGGCTATTGCGGTATCCTGTCCCTTGGGCATATGGCCTTCTTCGGAATGGGCGGTTACGCGATAGGCATGTGGCTGATGTACGAGCGGACGCGTCTGATCGTCGTCGAGAGCCTCGCCGCCGGAGGGCTGCCGCCAACGCCCGAAGAGGTCTCCAGCGGGATCGCTGGCCAGATCTTCGGTGTCGTCGGAGCCTCGGAATTTCCGCCGATCTGGGCCTTTGCCCATTCTCTGCCGCTGCAACTGGCCGCCGTCGTACTGGCGCCGGGGCTTCTGGCGCTGGTCTTTGGCTGGCTGGCCTTCCGCAGCCGGGTGACAGGTGTGTACCTTTCGATCCTGACGCAGGCGATGACGCTGGCGCTGTCACTGTACCTGTTCCAAAACGACAGCGGATTGCGCGGCAACAACGGTCTGTCAGGCCTGCAGAACCTGCCGGGGTTGGAGAGCACTAGTCAGGCCATCGTTTCGGTCTGGTTCCTTTGGGCCTCGGCCCTGGCTCTGGGACTTGGATACGTGCTGGCGACTTGGATGGTATCGGGCAAGTTCGGCTCGGTCCTGCGCGGCATTCGGGACGACGAAGCGCGGGTGCGCTTCCTTGGCTATCCAGTCGAGGCGTTCAAGCTGTTTGTCTTCACCGTATCGGCCGTGCTCGCTGGCATTGCAGGCGCAATCTACTACCCACAGGCGGGCATTATCAACCCGGCGGAACTGGCGCCGATTGCCTCGATCTATCTGGCGGTCTGGGTGGCCATCGGCGGGCGTGGGCGATTGTACGGAGCCGTGATCGGCGCGGCTTTCGTCTCGCTCTTGTCGACCTGGTTTACCGGCGGGCAA
This sequence comes from Ruegeria sp. CDSA241, assembly GCF_059611265.1. Classification (NCBI taxonomy): domain Bacteria; kingdom Pseudomonadati; phylum Pseudomonadota; class Alphaproteobacteria; order Rhodobacterales; family Roseobacteraceae; genus Ruegeria; species Ruegeria sp. CDSA241. The sequence continues at coordinate 78,131 of NZ_JBXWPF010000019.1, read as the reverse complement.
GCCCCTGACCTGAACATCGCCGGGTATCGCATTCAATGGGTCGATTGGTGGACCGTCCTGTTGGGGCTGTCCTTCGTGGCGGTTACGCTTTTCGCACCGAAAGGCATTGGAGGGCTGTTCGACGCCTTGGCAGCGCGTCGCAACCCCAATCGGCATGGGCGCGACCTGGGGCCGGGCCACGGTTCTTTGAGAGAAAAGGAGGCAGATGCATGAGCGCGCTTCTTGAAGTCTCGGGCGTGTCGGTCAGCTTTGACGGGTTCAAGGCGCTGAACAACCTGTCGTTCAGCATTGACAGGGCCGAATTGCGGGCGGTCATCGGCCCGAACGGCGCGGGCAAGACCACCTTCATGGATGTGGTGACCGGCAAAACCCGGCCTGACGAGGGCCATGTGCTTTGGGGCGAACCGCCCGTGTCCTTGCTGGGCAAATCGGAAAGCAAGATCGCCATGGAAGGGGTCGGGCGCAAGTTCCAGCGACCCACGGTGTTTGAGGATCAGACAGTTCAAGACAACCTGATGATGGCGCTGAAAAAGTCGCGGTCGCCGTTGGCCGTGCTGCTGTTCAAACCCGAAACATCGGACTTTGCCCGGGTCGAAGAACTGGCGGACGTCATTGGGCTGGACGCGGTTCTGTCACGGAAATCTGGCGAGCTGTCCCACGGGCAAAAGCAATGGTTGGAGATCGGAATGCTCTTGGCACAGGAACCGAAGCTGTTGCTGGTGGACGAACCTGCGGCAGGCATGACGACCGCAGAACGTCAGAAGACCACGCAAATTTTGCGGGACGCGGCGAAGACCCGCGCTGTCGTCGTAGTGGAACACGACATGGATTTCGTACGGCGTTTGGATTGCAAAGTGAGCGTGCTGCACGAAGGCTCGGTTCTGGCCGAAGGCTCGATCGATCACGTCACCAAGAACCAGCAAGTCATCGAGGTGTACCTTGGCCGATAGTTTCCTCAGCATCCGCGATCTGACGCTGCACTATGGCGGCAGCCAAATTCTGAACGGCGTGGATTTCGACGCGGCCCAGGGCGAGGTCACCTGCTTGATGGGCACTAATGGCGTAGGCAAGACGTCGCTGTTAAACGCGCTGGCGGGCACCCATCCCCGGTCGGGGGGCGACTATGATCTGGACGGCCAAAGCATCGGAAAGCTGAAGGCCTTTGACCTTGCGCGGAAGGGCGTTGCCTATGTGCCCCAGGGGCGCGAGATCTTTCCGTTTTTGACGGTGCAGGAAAACCTTGAGACGGGATTTGCCTGCCTGCCAAGTGGCGAACGCAAGGTGAAGGACGAGATTTTTGATCTGTTCCCCATTCTGAAGAAGTTCCTGCAACGGCGGGGCGGTGACCTTTCAGGCGGCCAGCAACAGCAACTGGCGATCGCGCGCGCGCTGGTGTCGAACCCGAAAGTGCTTCTTCTGGATGAACCGACCGAAGGTATCCAGCCGAACGTCATCCAGCAGATCGGCGGCACCATCCGCATTCTGAAGGAGCGCGGGAACATCGCGATCGTCCTAGTCGAACAGTATCTGTCCTTCGCCTATGATCTTGGGGATGCCTTCGTCGTGATGGAGCGCGGTGCCGTCAAACTGAGCGCGCGAAAGCCGGAACTATCACTCGAAAAGCTGACCGCAAGCACGTCTTTGTAGTACGCAATGGCAGGGTGATCTGTATACTATTCTTCCCTTCATAACCGGTTTCGCCGCTTCAAGGCCGTAAGTCTGTTCCAAACCGGCGAACGGCAAGTGCCATTCGCCGACACGGGTCAGATTTCAATCTGCTCCGCAATAGTGAGAGCATCTTCCAACTCAACGCCAAGGTAACGCACTGTACTGTCAATCTTAGTGTGACCCAGCAAAAGCTGCACTGCGCGGAGATTCCCTGTCTTACGGTAAATCTCCGCTGCTTTGGTTCGGCGGAGTGAATGGGTCCCGTAACCGCTCGGCTCCAATCCAATCGCAGTCACCCAATCTCTGACAAGCCGACCATACTGACGCGTTGAGATATGGGGTCGCTCGTGGAATCGGCTCGGAAACATGAAGCTACAGCCCATCATCTCTGGCGACTTGACCCAAGCATGAACCGTATCCCGTGTGTTTTCCGTCAGTTCGAATTGTACTGGTTTCTTGGTTTTGCTCTGGACCACTGAAACCCGTTCTCGAACACGATCATCTTTGACCAGATCGGTCACGGCAAGCCTAACCAAATCGCATCCACGCAGCTTGCTATCAATGGCGACATTGAACAGCGCAAGATCGCGCAGATTTCCGGCGAGTTCGAGCCGAACACGGATCGCCCAGACCTGCTTGGGAAACAAGGGGCGTTTCTGGCCGATGATCCGCCCCTTGTTCCATGCTCTGCGCTTTGGGGTGACTGCGGGAAGTTGAGCTCTAGGCATAATGTACCCTCCAATCCGCCCTCCGCACCCAATCATCGGCACCGCGCCAACGAGGCAATTGTACAATCGAATCGGATGCCTGCTGTCCGAAGCCCACTCTACTTGAGTTCTCGGTGCATGCATTGAACCGCTTTGAGTTCGTTGGCGGACATAGGTTGTGATGCACCCCAGAACGGAATCAAGGCGCGTCAGCCCCACCGTGGAAGCACTGGTCCGGTGGGCCGACGCTTGCACGGATTTTCACGGATCACTGCTTCAGTCTACATCCTGTGAATCCGGGCGCACATTCTTGCTAGGCAATATGTGAATGGCCGAATTCAGCGCTGCGCCGTGATACAAGAATTTGTGCGTGCCCAGAATTTTCCGTGTTGCGAGCGCACGCAGCGAAAAAACCCGAGGTACAGGTTGGGCTCTCCTGGAACCTTCGCCGCTCAAAGCACGAACGCCCGTTGCCGGAGATCGGGGCCATTCGCATTACACTCGGCGAACTGGAAACGAGCGCAACGAAGCTGCCATTCGCAGCACAGCGGGACGTTCGGTCCGGGTGAACGTCTGCAAAGCGGACGTTTTGTTGCACGAACCAGCCCCGGTGGAAGGGAGAGTGTCGGAAGAAGGGTGATCGTCAAAACAAAGATTGTCGGGAATTTTGCAATGAAATCAATGCGTGTTTTCTACGAACGTGGTGCAAACGTACTACCATCAAGACATAGACAAAGAATAAGAAAAAGAAATTGATGAAGAGCGCTCCCTCCGCTTGTTCTATGCCAATCGCGGCTGCCATTTTAGCTGGTCAACGCCGAGAAACGAAGGTCTTGGGTCTCCGGCACGGGTACCTTTCGGTCGCCCCTGAGGCGCTGCCTCCGCACGACCTTTCTGTCGGATCGCAAATGCCCATCGGGCTCCCGTGGCTGGCGAAAGCTTCAATCGCTAGGCCGCCGCCGGCCCGCCTAACCCTTCCTCAATCAATCTCTGAAACCGCGCCCGAAAGGCTTCCGGCAAAGGTGCTGACATGATCCATCCTCCCAATCAGGGTGAATCACAAAATCAGCTTGTTGGGAATCCCCACGATTCAGGTTTTGGGCGGCGCGCTTTAAGGTCTGTCAATTCAGTGGTCGAAGTGTCTCAAGGCTTTGAGAATACCAAATTCGTATGCCTCTGATGGCACTCGCGCTGATTTTCGGATGGCTACCAATGTAGTCGAGAATGGTATTTTCAAAAGGTGGACTATGGGGTGGTCTGAAATAATTCTTAGAGCGTAAACTATTGATAACCATGTAAATTTTTAAGGTATATGGTGCTGCTGGAGAGAATTGAACTCTCGACCTCTCCCTTACCAAGGGAGTGCTCTACCTCTGAGCTACAGCAGCCTATCCACTTCAGGGCACCGGGAAAAACGCCCTACTAATACCCTACTAATTTCCACCACGCTCCACTAACTCATTGTTCGAACAAACAAACTTGGAATGGACCCGCCCATTACCAAGGGAGTGCTCTACCTCTGAGCTACAGCAGCGCTGTGGGCGGGTGATTAGACTCAAACGAAACGCGGCGCAAGGGTGTCTGGACGGTTTTTTTCGCCTCCTGTAGAGAAAGGTTATGGCAGAAAAAAATACACCTAAAAAACACGGCAGATCCGGCGATGTGCGCGAAGAGCGGCTGAAAGCGGCGCTCAAGGCGAATATGGCGCGGCGTAAGGCGCAGGCTAAGGCGCGGGCAACCCAGAACGGCAAAGCCGACAAAGACGAGGGATAAGAGCAGATGGATTCGATTCTGGTGACAGGCAACGGGCCGCTTAAAGGTCAGATACCGATTGCAGGGGCAAAAAACGCGTGTCTGACGCTGATGCCGGCGACCTTGCTCAGCGAAGAACCGCTGACGCTGACCAATGCGCCTCGGCTGAGCGACATCAAGACGATGACGGCTTTGCTGCAGTCCTTGGGGGCCGAGGTGTCGTCATTGCAGGATGGTCAGGTGATCGCAATGTCCAGCCACGACCTGACCAGTCAGACGGCGGACTATGACATCGTGCGAAAGATGCGCGCGTCAAACCTTGTGCTGGGTCCTTTGCTGGCGCGGTTCGGGCAGGCAGTCGTCTCGCTGCCCGGAGGCTGTGCAATCGGCGCGCGTCCGATGGATCTGCACGTCGAAGGGCTCGAGGCGCTGGGCGCTGAGATTGAGCTTAAGGACGGGTATCTGCATGCCAAAGCTGTGGGCGGGTTGAAAGGTGCCGTGCATGAGATGCGATTTGCATCCGTGGGCGCGACCGAGAACATTGTCATGGCGGCCACGCTGGCCAAAGGCACAACGGTTCTGAAGAACGCGGCGCGCGAGCCTGAAATCGTCGATTTGGTCGAGTGTCTGAGGAAGATGGGTGCCCAGATTTCCGGTGAAGGCACGCCGACCATCGAAATTCAAGGCGTAGACCGGTTGCATGGCGCCACCCATCAAGTAGTCACTGACCGGATCGAGCTGGGCACCTATATGCTGGCGCCGGCGATTTGTGGTGGAGAAGTCGAACTGTTGGGCGGGCGGATGTCTCTGGTGGAATCATTTGCCGGGAAACTGGATGCGGCGGGCGTGAATGTCTCGGAAACAGCAAACGGTCTTTTGGTCGCCCGCAAGAACGGGCGTGTCAAAGCCGTGGATGTCGTGACCGAGCCGTTCCCGGGTTTTCCGACCGACCTGCAGGCCCAGATGATGGCGCTGATGTGCACGGCCGAAGGTACCTCGGTGCTCGAAGAACGCATTTTCGAGAACCGTTTCATGCACGCCCCCGAATTGGTGCGGATGGGTGCGAATATCGAAGTTCACGGTGGCACGGCAACCGTGACTGGTGTCGAACGTCTGAAGGGCGCACCGGTTATGGCGACAGATCTGCGCGCTTCGGTTTCGCTGATACTGGCGGGGCTGGCTGCTGAAGGTGAAACAACTGTCAGCAGGGTCTATCATCTGGATCGTGGGTATGAGCATGTTGTGCGCAAGCTGGAAGGCGTGGGCGCCAAAATTGAACGGATCAAAGACCAATGACAGACGCAAGTTTCCACGATGGGCGTGAGGCTCCACTGAATCTGGGTGCAGAGGATGGGGATGACCTTCAGGTGATCTCGACTTTGACACAGGATGCGGTGTTCCCAGTATCCGAAATGACCTGGCACCCGTCGCAGCGCCGCTTTGGCCTGTTGCTGAACCGTTTCCGCTGGGAGGACAAGGATGCGGCCACGCGCCGGGGCCGTCCATTCGAAAGGGTGCAGTCTGTGCTGGTGTTCGCTTCCGTTCTAACCGTGGCCAGCCAGGGTATCGACCGTAGCGAGAAGGATTTGGTGATGTCCTTGCTTTCGGTCGATTTTGAACCCGGCGAAGACGGCGCGGGTCAGATTTTGCTGACATTGGCCGGTGATGGCGCGATCCGCCTGTCGGTCGAGGCAATAGACGTCACGCTCAAAGATGTGACCCGCCCGTATCAGGCGCCGTCGGGGCAAGCACCGCATCATGCAGAATAAGCGCGGTATCGCGCAGGCCTTCTCAGAACCACCCGCTGGTCTGATGTTGCGCCGCGCGACCGTGTTTGATGTCTTTGATTTAAGCCGCGTACTAATCCGTTCGATCACGCAGCTGTGCCGGGCGGATCATGGCGATGATCCACAGGCCGTTGCGGAATGGACCGCCAATAAAGACCCGGAGACCATTCGGGGTTGGATCAAGGCCGGAGCGCAGATTTGGCTGGCCGAGCGCGCAGGTCAGGTTGCGGCTGTCGGCGGATTGCGTGAGGGCGGCGAGATCACGCTGCTCTATATCGACCCGGCTCATACCGGTCTTGGGGTGGGAAGCGCGTTGTTGGCCCGGCTGGAACAGGAACTGGCCGCTGCCGGTTGCACCGAGGCACAGCTTGAGGGGACACGGACGGCCCAGGCGTTTTATATCCGGCATGGCTGGAAACCGACTGGCGGCTGCGCGGCGCGCAAAAGCATATCCTGTTTTGAGATGCGCAAATCGCTGCACCCGGTGGACTGAGGGTTGAGGACAGCCCATCCCGGCGATATGACCCGGTGAAACGCTACGGAGTGCCAGATCATGCCCGTTTTCCTAAACACCAAGACGCCCGAGTTTGAAGCCGCTTTTCAAACCCTGCTGTCGGCCAAGCGCGAAGACAGCCCGGATGTTGATGCCATCGTAGCGCAGATCATTGACGATGTCCGTGCCCGCGGCGATGAGGCGGTAATCGAACTGACGGCCAAATTCGACCGGTTAGAGCTGACACCGGATACGCTGGCCTTTTCGGCAGAGGAAATCGACGTCGCCATTGCGCAGGTCTCGGACGCGGATCGTCAGGCGCTCGAACTGGCAGCCGAACGCATCCGGGCCTATCACGAGAAACAGATGCCCGCCGATCACCAATGGACGGATGAGGCCGGGGCGACCCTTGGCTGGCGCTGGTCCGCAGTGTCTGCGGCGGGGCTGTATGTGCCGGGAGGGCTGGCCTCGTATCCGTCGTCGGTTCTGATGAACGCGATCCCGGCCAATGTCGCAGGGGTCGAGCGTCTGGCCATCGCCGTGCCCACACCAGACGGTCAGGCGAACCCTCTGGTCCTTTTGGCCGCGCACCTGTCAGGCGTGACTACGGTCTATCGCATCGGCGGGGCGCAGGCGATTGCGGCACTGGCCTATGGAACAGATACCATCGCAGCGGTGGACAAGATCACAGGCCCCGGAAACGCTTTTGTTGCTGCCGCCAAACGCAGAGTCTTTGGTAAGGTCGGTATAGACATGATTGCGGGACCGTCCGAGATTCTGGTTATTGCTGACAAAGACAACGACCCCGACTGGATTGCACTGGATCTACTCAGCCAGGCAGAACATGACGAAAGTGCTCAATCCATTCTGATCACGGATAGCGCCGATTTTGGACGGGCCGTGGCGCAAGCCGTGGAAAAACGTCTTGAAACACTGCAACGCCGGGCCATAGCCGGGGCCAGTTGGCGCGATTTTGGTGCGGTGATCACTGTGGGCAGTCTGGATGAGGCAGCCTCTCTGTCGAACCGAATTGCCCCGGAACACCTTGAGCTATGCGTCGCAGATCCCGTCGCTCTGAGCGAAAAGACAATTCACGCAGGTGCAATCTTTCTTGGTCAGTACACGCCCGAGGCAATCGGAGATTATGTTGGTGGGCCCAATCACGTCCTACCCACTGCTCGGTCGGCGCGTTTTTCTTCCGGTCTGAGTGTGATGGATTTCCTGAAACGCACGACGCTCAGCCAGATGACACCCGAAGCCCTGCGGGCAATCGGGCCAGCGGCAGAGCAACTTGCGCAGTCGGAAAGCCTTGAGGCGCACGGGCTGTCCGTGACCGCACGGTTGAAGCGATTGAACGGTTGATCACCTATGGTCAGAGGGTCACACCTGCAATTACCTCATCCGATTTTCCCCGACAGGGCTTGAAATCAAGGGGCAAATTGCGGCGCTCTTTGTGTGCGACCGGATCTAAAGGAGGTTGATTTGGAACGTGTGGCGACCCTCTGGATCGGTAAGCGCTTTAGCTTTTTGGAACATCTGTGCCTGAAGTCCTTCGCCGATGTCGACCAGAAGCCAATCGTCTATCACTATGGCGATCTTGAAGACATTCCGGATTATATCGAGCCGCGCGATGCCCGCGAAATTTATGATACTCCCGAGATCTACCGCGATCCGATAACCCGATCCGTGGCCGTTCATGCAGATCTTTTCCGTCTGCAGTTGATGCAAAAAACCAACTATATCTGGGCCGATGCGGATGCTTATGCGGTCCGGCCATTCGAGACAAAGAACGGGTATCTTTTTCCGAATGCGAACCTCAAGAAACAACGGATCATGAACGGTGTACTTGCGTTGCCCAGCGACAGTCCGGGGCTGCAGGCCATGTGCAAATATGCTTTTGACAGCGATCTGGTGCCGCCATGGTGGACACAAGAACATAGGGAAACCTACCGCCAGATGTTCAACGGGTCGACCTATTGGAGCCTGCCAATTTTCAGCTTTGGTCCGCCCATGCTGTTTCACTTTCTTTATGGCACACCAGAGCATGAGATGGCTGTGCACAGGTCGGTCCTCTATCCTATCCCATTGCGATATCGCGGCCTTTGGAATGATCCTGACCTTTCCAAACTGGATTTTTTGAAGTGGGACCAACAGATGTCTGTCCATTTTTTTGGATCCTGGTTCCGAAAGATCTTTCTTGGCCGCCAAATCAACTCTGGTTCACTGGTCGATACGCTGTTGCGCAAACACGGAATAGATCCGTCCGAACACCCGCTTTGACGATTTTCGTCGGACGGGCGGTCACTGCGTTGCCCATTTATTTCCATTGGGATAAGTCTGTCCCGACCTGAACGGACCAAACGACCATGACCCGAATTTCGCACATCGAACTGGATGATAGAAACTTGCCCCCGCCGACTCCCGAGATCGAGCAGGAGCGCAAGGTGGCAATCTATGATCTGCTTGAGGATAACGCTTTCGCGCTGCCCAAACGCGATGATCGTGTGGTTCCGGAAGGGCCGTATCATGTGCAGCTCTCGATCCGTGACAAGCGTTTGGTCTTCGACATTGCCACCGAAGCCGAAGAAAAAGCGGCCGAGTTCCATCTGTCCCTTGGACCATTCAGGCAGGTGGTCAAGGACTACTTCCAGATCTGTGAAAGCTATTTCGACGCCGTAAAGACTTTGCCGCCCAGCCAGATCGAAACCATCGACATGGCCCGGCGCGGTATCCACAACGAAGGCAGTCGGGTGTTGCAGGAACGTCTGGAAGGCAAGGCCGAAGTTGATTCAGACACAGCCCGTCGCCTGTTCACGTTGATCTGCGTATTGCATTTCGGGGGGTGACGGGTGACGTCTCTGCCGCAGTCCATCTTGTTCTGTTGCGACCACAATTCGGTCCGATCTCCGATGGCCGAAGGCATCATGAAGAAGTTTTATGGCACCGGCACCTATGTGCAATCCGCCGGGGTGCACAACGATCTTGAGATCGATGGCTTTTGCATTTCGGTCTGTCATGAAATCGACGTCGAGCTTTCACGTCACCGGTCCCGGTCGTTCGATGAAATGCAGGAATGGGGCGACGACCTCAGCTCGTTCGATCTGATTGTAGCGCTGTCGCCGGCCAGCCAGCGCCGTGCGCTGGATTTGACGCGGGTTTTTCATCTGGATGTCGATTATTGGCCAATAATGGACCCTACCGGGCTGGGCGAAAGCCGCGAGGAAAAGTTACATCACTACCGACAGACCCGCGATCAGATCATTCAGCATCTGAAGGACCGCTGGGGCGAACCAACGGAGTGACCATGAACGAAACCGTCAAAACCTATTTCGAAGCCTTCAACGCCGGGGACGTAACCGGCATGCTGGCCTGTTTGTCCGACGACGTGGCCCATCATGTGAACGAAGGGCAGATACGAGTGGGCAAAGAGAAATTCGCAGCTTTTTGTGACCACATGAACCGCTGCTATCGCGAGAACCTCACCGATATCGTTGTGTTCGCGGCCGAGGGCGGTACCCGTGCCGCCGCTGAATTCATCGTGAACGGCACCTATCTTGAGACGGATGAAGGCCTGCCCAAAGCACGCGGGCAGACCTACCGCCTACCAGCCGGGTCATTCTTTGACCTGAAGGATGGCAAGATCACGCGGGTCACCACCTTTTACAACCTGGCCGACTGGACCAAGCAGGTCTCGAATGGCTGAGGTCACAGGCGTTCGCGCCTTGACCGGGGCGGCGCTTGAGGCGGCTCTGGATGACGTCGCTCGCTTGCGGATCGAGGTGTTTCGGGCATGGCCGTATCTTTATGACGGCGATCTGGAATACGAACGGAAATACCTGCAATCCTACCGTGACAGCGACAGATCCATCGTTGTTGGTGCCTTTGACGGGGATCGTCTGATCGGCGCATCGACCGGCGCCCCGCTAGCCGACCATGCCGCCGATTTCGCGGCGGCCTTCGATGGCTCTGGGCTGGACTTGTCCCAGATCTTCTACTGCGCGGAATCCGTCTTGCTGCCCAACTATCGCGGGCAGGGCGTGGGGCATAGGTTCTTTGACTTGCGCGAAGCCCATGCGCGCAGCTTTGGCTTCACGAAATGCGCCTTTTGCGGTGTGCAACGCACGACCGATCACCCGATGCGGCCTGATACCTACCGCCCGCTGGATGCTTTTTGGAGCGCGCGGAAGTATGAGCCGTTGCCCGGCGCTATTGCGCAGTTTTCGTGGAGGGATATCGGTGAAGAAGGCGAGACGCTGAAGCCTTTGCAATTCTGGATCAGGGATTTGTAGGTGGTTTTGCCCGCTGTGCGGAGAAAGCCGAAATCAACGTCTACCGGCCCTCATCCATCATGATTTTCTACGCACCTGATCACAGACGCTTCAAGAAGCTCGCGATTGAAGGGCATGCTTTTGGCTGGCGTGCCTAGAAGGACAAAAGATGTTTTCCAAGTCGCTTCGCAAAATCCAGCGGCGCCCATCCATGCGACATAGGCTGAGAATCGCATACCGCTGAGCTCTAGTTCGACCGGGTCATAGACAGGTTCAGTCGGTAACAGCTCCAGGTCCAGTTGCTTGCCTCGGATTACGTTCAGAGCAACCTTTACTCCAGTGCTGTCAATCGAATCCTCTGACTCGGCACCTGTTCTTTCCGACTCCAGATAATCCAAAAACTCTTGAAGAGTTTCTTCTTTGGTGTCCGGGCTCTCAAGCAGCTTTGCAAAAGTAATTAGTCTTTTTTGATGGTATCCGCCCGGCTCCAGGCGTTGCGCTAGGCTGCGAAGTAACTCGGCATCTCCGGTGGCTATTGGCATATAGTATTGGCTTGTCAGCGAGTTGTTCGTCGAGGCAAGTAATTCAAGCGCTTCCTCGACGCACCCGTTTAACCAGTAAGCGGAGATGATCCTGCTTTGATCCCTCGGGTTCGAACGGGAGAAGTCAGTCAGTTGAATGACATCATAAAGCGAACCATCTTGCAGTTTCTTCCTGAGCGCCCCTTTGTCGCCATCGAATTGCATTAATGCCGTCCGCATCAAATAGAACTTTAACTCATCCCGCTGTTCGCGGGCGGGTTCTTTGGACATAAGCAACATGGTCAAACTGGCTCGTCTAACGTCTTGCTCTTTGCCATCACCCAAACCATCCAAAAACAACTGAGTAAGCGGTTCGTCGTGCCATGTTGGCGTATCAAAACAGTCCGCAAGCGCGGGCACAGATAAGCACGTTGTTCCTAAAACCAAGCAAAGGATTCTAAAATTCATCACTGGAAAATCCTCAATTTTCTTGCTCTCATTTACCAGTGCTGAAGTTCGTATGCCATGGGCTTACAAATGAACTAGCTGTCCTAAATTCAATGTGTCACGGTTGGGCTATACAGTCCACGAACGCACACTTAGATTTCAGCCGAGTTAAGACTGCAAGGAATGCCCCATGAGACTTGCCACCGCCGCCTATAACCTCGACTGGCTCGAAAACTGGGCGCAGTATGAAGATAAGCTGGCCCGCTGGGTCTCGGATGCCGCAGGGCAGGGGGCAGATCTTCTCGTGTTCCCCGAGTACGGCGCGATGGAGTTGTCGACTTTGGACGGGGCCGAAGTAGCGGGTGATCTGGAACGCTCGATCCGTGCTGTTTCAGATCGGATGGGGGACGTGCAGGCCCTGCATTCGCGTCTGGCTCAAGAGCATGAGACCTACATCCTGGGCGCATCCGCTCCGGTGATTGATGGGTCAGGCCGTCCGGTAAACCAGGCTGTGCTCTACGCTCCGTACGGGACGTTTGACCATCAGGACAAACAGATCATGACCCGCTTTGAACGCGAAGACTGGGATATCGCGCCGGGCGGACCACTGAAATTGTTTGATACCCCACTTGGGAAAATCGGAATCCTGATCTGCTATGACAGTGAATTCCCGCTGCTGGGCAGAGCCCTAAGTGAGGCGGATATAATCCTGGTTCCCTCATGCACCGAGGCGTTGGCAGGATACTGGCGTGTCCGCATCGGGGCTATGTCGCGTGCGCTGGAAAACCAATGTGTTACGGTCATGGCGTCTCTGGTGGGCAAAAACGAATGGTCCGATGCGGTGGATATGAATACAGGAACGGGCGGTATTTTTGGTCCACCTGACAAGGGTTTTCCCGCGACCGGAGTGTTAGCAGAGGGTGCGCTGAACCAACCTGGCTGGACCTATGCCGACGTCGACTTGACAACGATCGCCAATGTGCGCCGGGATGGCCATGTGTTGAACCGCGCCCATTGGGACGAGCAGTGCGGTCGAGTCGAAACAGTCACAATATCCTCTCTTTAGGTGAATACGCCCTTGAAATAAGCCCCAAATAGGCTCATTTAGGCGCACATCCCCGTAGATTCTGCGGGTGCAACGTAATTATGGAGACAACATGGCCAAGGAAGATACGCTCGAATTTCCCGGTGTCGTGAAGGAACTCCTGCCTAATGCGACGTTTCGGGTCGAGCTGGAAAACGGCCATGAGATCATCGCACATACGGCAGGCAAGATGCGCAAAAACCGCATCCGTGTTCTGGCTGGCGACAAAGTTCAAGTCGAGATGACCCCCTACGATCTGACCAAAGGTCGGATCAACTATCGCTTTAAGTAACGCCCGACACATGGCGTTTATTCTCGGATCGGGCAGTCCAAGGCGGCTGGACCTGCTGGCGCAGCTTGGTGTGCAGCCCGACGCCATCCGCGCCCCGGACATTGACGAAACGCCTTTGAAAGGTGAGCTGCCGGTGCCCTACTGCCACCGGATCACACGCGCCAAGGTGCAAGCTGTTCCCGCCGAAAGCGATGATGTCACACTTTGTGCGGACACCACGGTCGCGCTGGGTCGGCGCATCTTGGGAAAGCCTGAAGATGCAGGTCAGGCGGCCGAGTTTCTGCACGCTCTGTCTGGACGGCGGCACCGGGTGATTACCTCGGTTGCAGTTCGGCGCGGAGACCGCATATCGCAACGCGATGTGGTGTCTCAGGTCAAGGTCAAGTGCCTATCGGATGTTGAGATCAATGCCTATCTGGCAACGGGTGACTGGCAAGGCAAAGCCGGTGCATATGCAATCCAGGGGCCTGCAGGGGCGTTCATCCCATGGATTTCCGGCTCATTTACCGGCATCGTGGGACTACCATTATCCGAGACCGCCGCTTTGCTGCAGGGCATCGGCTATCCTTTGTATCGTGAGGCACCATGAAGGGGCGTACCATCGTTTTAGACCACATCAACAACCGCGAGGCAGCGGCGTTGATGGTGGACGGAAAGCTTGACGATTTCCTGATTGCTTCCGAAGCCCCGGCCCCCGGTACCATCTACCGGGCGCGGGCGGATCGCCCGGTCAAGGGGCAGGGCGGGATGTTTCTGGCCACGCCGGACGGCCAGGCCTTTTTGCGACAGGTCAAAGGATTGGCCCCCGGAGAGCTCAAGCTGGTCCAGGTGACCGGTTTTGTCGAACCCGGAAAGGCGCTGCCGGTGACGGATCGCGTGCTGTTTAAAAGCCGCTTTGCGATTGTCACTCCGGATGCACCGGGCCTGAATATATCGCGCAGTATCCGGGATGAGGATGAACGCGACCGCTTGCTGGAAATCGCACATGAGGCCATGGCAGGCAGCGAACACGGGTTGATCCTGCGGTCCTGCTGTCAGGGCGAGAATGCCCAAGAGATTGCCGAGGATATCGGCGTCATGCTGGCTCATGCCGATGCTGTGATGAACGATCCCGGTACCGAGCCTGAGGTTCTGCTCGCAGGTGATGGGCCGCATGTTTTGGCCTGGCGCGACTGGACCGACCCGGCCGAGGTCGTCACCGAGCCCGGCGCCTTTGAGGCGCATGGTGTCTTGGATGCATTGGATCAGGCGGGCGGAATATCAGAACCATTGGCCGGGGGCGGACACATCTATATCCAGCCCACCCGCGCCCTGGTGGCCGTAGATGTAAACACGGGTTCAGACACCTCGATGGCCGCCGGAACCAAGGCCAATTTCGCCTGCGCAAAAGCACTGCCACGTGCATTGCGTGTCCGTGGGTTGGGGGGGCAGATCACGCTCGACCTCGCTCCAATGCCCAAGAAAGACCGGCGCGGTTTCGAAGCCGCTTTGCGATCTGCATTCAAGTCTGATCCGATCGAGACGATTCTGGCAGGATGGACCCCGTTGGGTCACTATGAGTTGCAACGCAAACGCGGCCGGATTTCCCTTGCGGAAGTGCTGAAATGAGCTGTCCGATCTGTCACGAACCAACGGTGTCTCAATTCCGTCCTTTTTGTTCGAAACGCTGTGCAGACATTGATTTGGCCAAGTGGCTGAACGGGTCTTACGCGGTTCCTTCGCAGCGTGAAGAAGACGTTGAACAGGATGTTTCTTCAACTGAAACTGAGATGCCGCGCCCACATTGAAAAAATGTAAAAAAGCCTCTGGACACTGCCAGTAGCAAGTCATAGAACGCCTCCACCCAACGGCAAAAGCCGTATCCGTGCCCGGGTAGCTCAGGGGTAGAGCAGTGGATTGAAAATCCTCGTGTCGGTGGTTCGATTCCGCCCCCGGGCACCATTTAGCTAAGATAAATTATTCAATATGAAGGCTTTGATCTGATATCTGCTTTGTGTATCCACCATTACATCCACCAGTGTGTTTTGCATTGCCCGAAGCTGTGTGCCAAGACAACCGCTTGGTAAAAAGTACGAATACAAAGAACTGATTTAGCAGCGCGGCGGCTTTCGGACAATTTGGCACGATTTCCCGGAAAAAATCAAAGTGACTTCTGAGCCCACAGCATGGCGCGACGCGGCTATTTGTAGAAATATTCCCAGCCGCGATCTTCATGCAAACCGAAGCGGGCATTGAGCAGGTGGCCACTGAGTCGACATTCGCCGCGATTGCAGCAACTGTCGTTGCTAACGGCGGCATTACGCAGAAAGCTGACTTTGCAAAGTTACCGTTCAAAGTTTCGCTTGCCTAATTTGACCGGCCCAGATGGTCGGAGGCTCTTCGTGGAAGTGCGGCACTTTAGATTGTTGGCCTATTTGAAGTAAATTTGGGTACGGAGCATTGTTGGGCTACATCAGCCAACGTAAGCGCCAGGGATTAAAGGCAATACGAAATCCAATTATCCAGATGACAATTGACGAACTATCGGTCGATCAATCTCATTACCCGAGCAAAACCTACCCAGCGAGCTTCAGCGCTGCTTTCGTTTGACCGAGATAATGCATCCGGAATGCTTCGGGTGCCGTGCTGGTACATCACGAGCCATCGCATCCACATTTCCAAGGTGTCGTAGTGCCCCGCTGTTCAGCAACACGCCGCGCCCGGCATCATACCGACGTTGCCCAAATCCGCTGGCAACGCATTCCCAGTTTTCCTTGGCCGCTGCGCTGCGGAACCTCGGCAGGTCGTGCGGGTCATGCCGTCCAGGAGTTGCTGCGACGTGATCGTGTTTCTTTGAATTACTTTGGTGGGTTAAATGGTGGGTTACGTGCGTTGTGCCAGGTTGCTGAACAGTACCGGTTGTCGGCCTCGGCTTTGGGCGCATGATTGTCACGACGCCTTGTGGCTTCGGATGTCCTGGGACGGCCACGTGAGTTGCCGTAGGTTTTGGTGTCAACTGTGGAACCTGGCCAGGAACCGCGGTGGGAACCTGATTGGGGGTTGCGGTTGGGACAAGCGGTGGCGTCGCTGTAGTGCCGCTGGGTTGCGGAACACGACCTGGCACTGCGACTGGTATTTGGTTGGGTATTGCTGTTGGCACAAGGGGCGGCACAGCCGTCGGGCCAGTAACTTGAGGCGGAACCTGGCCAGGGATAGCTATCGGAACTTGATTGGGAGTTGCAGTCGGAACTTGCGGCGGCACCGCGGTAGGACCGGTAGCCAATGAGGGAACCTGATTTGGAACAGCTGTCGGAACCCGGTTTGGTGTCGCGTTTGGTGTCAAAGGCGGAACTAGGGTCGGCGCTAGGACCGGCGTGGGAACCTGACCTGGAACCGCTATTGGTGTCGCAATAGGAACCTGACCGGGAATTGCGTTCGGGACCGCGCCCGGCGCAAGGACTGGAACAGTAACTGATGTGGGCGTTTGCTGTGTTCCTTTAGGCGGCAACTGATTTGCCACCGGCTGAGTTGGGCCAGTAACTTGATTACCTGCCCCTTGCCCACCGGCCTGCCCACATCCTTGGCTCGACTGGTGTGGGTTCCCTACGCCTCGGCACCACCCGTAGTGATTTCCGCGGGCAAAGACCTGAGTAGCGGCCAGTTCTGCAATTAGACAAGTTGCGGTAAGTACAGCAATTCGGTTCAGTTTCATAACATCCTCACCAACTTGTTGTCAGAGCAAGATACGCGCCAGGATCGCCAGAGTCGGTCAAAGGGCCGTCTCTCAAAGGGACACCGACATATCCGGACAGGAATAGATTTTGCTTAAACTCAATGTCCAACCCGAGACCTGTCGATGCCAGTGTAGCATTGTCAACTTCAAAACTCGCAGGGTCATTGTTCGAGATGTAACCCACGTCGAAAAAGGCAAAGGGTGTTAAGCGATGGATGCTCTGGGAACTGGGGAAGTAGGAATGAGACACTTCGAAAATCGCGGAAATCCCGGAATCACCATCCACTTCGTCAAAACGATATCCGCGCAAAGCGTAGCGATCACCAAGGAAGTACTCTTCGACAGAGGGCAGCCGGTCTGTTGTGTACTGCCCCCAGATCTCGGTGCGCCAAGCTGTGTTGGGCGACAAGCCCGTTAGTGGGCTTTCGTATCCGATGCCGCCTCGTAGATGCCAGAACGAAGAGTCCCCGTCGTCAAAATTCGCGTCTGTCGTTTCATTGTCATTATCGCCAAAAGATAAGGTTAGCCCCGCTTCCAGAGCTTGTCCCTTTGGATAGTTTTGCCCGTAAAGATAAGTAAGGCCAACGACACTCGCGTCACTGGATAATGGAACGCCGCCACTGACTGAGTCCGCTTTTGAAAGGCGATAATCCAGCAGAAAGTATCCATATCGGGCTACATCTCGGATTACGGGGTAACCCATCGCGACGGTGAAGTTTTCGCCGTCAATATCTGTTCTAGCAAAATTTCCTGAGAGGTCACGTTTTGCGTTTATGTTCCCGTAGAAGATCTCACCGTACAGACCATTACTGTTCAGCGGGGTGCGATAGGTAAGAGCGCCCCATAAAGAGTGTTCATCGTCTTTGTCCCAATTGTAATTGCCTGAACCCTCAAATCGCAGCAGATCCCCAACGGTCAGTGTCGAATAAAACTCTTGTACGACATAGAAGCTGAGCGCTTCTCCAAGCTCACGCGGAGGGTTGTCGAGTGTCGCACTCCCGGCTTGTTTGCGCAGAGGCTCTCCCAATACTCTCAGCCTAGCACCTGCCTGATCCGGATAATCAAGTTCGGTCGACAATTCCAAATCAGGTATGTCCTCAGCCAACATAACCGCCCGCTCAAATTGTTTGAGAGTTATTGGATATGCGGTGGTGAGGGGGCGAAAGATCTTTTCCAAGGTTTGGAACGTGCGCGTATCTACACCTTCAATTTCGATGGTTTGAATACGCCCTTCATCAACAACAATGCTCTGCCCATCGGGGCCAGGCCAGGCCTCAGCCAAAAAATAGCCGTCTTCTCGGTAGATCTGCGTGATCGTTGATGCGACCTCCACCGCTGTGATGCGCCCTGACCGATCAAAGGCCAACTGACCGGCAAAAGTTAGCAGCTCATCTGAATCATACACCGTTACGCCGCTGACAGAGTGCTGTGATGCTATGTCCCAAGTTTGTGCAATGCTGTATTTTGGAACTGAAACAATGGCCACAAAAGTGCAAATGATCGCAATTACAACCGAGTTGGTTACGGACATTTTCTACAACCTTAGCATGATTGAGCATGTTAAAACCCAATCCTATTACGAGGTTTGAATGTCTAAGCTTGCCGTTATTCAAATTTGATCACGACTGGTGCTTTCGAGATACACAGCGAACAGACTACAATGCGCCTTCGTCGCCAAGGAACTCGATACCAGCTGTCGCGCCATCACTGTAGGCAATGCAATTCCACGGAGCGCGATCCTCACCAACGCCTACAGTGACTTGTGTTCCCGCCTCGCTAAACGCGGATGAGAGCACCACGACTTGCGAATTGTTTGTCGTGTTGGCTACATCCCGTAAACATGCCTGCTGAGCGGGCGTGAGCTCGGCGGACGCGCTGGACGTACTCGTGTCGTCGCAGGCTGCAAGCAATGCGAAACATGTCGCGCCTGCGATCATCACCTTCTTGTTAGTCATTTTCTTCTCCCTCTGGTTCCTTTGAAATTTGTGAAATTGGATGCGCATGTTTGAAGCTTTTGCGTCTGTGCAGCCAACAGAACACACCTCGATCCTTTGACTACCTTTCCCAAAAACTTGCCGCGGGGGGCTTGTGGGGCAGAACGACATTACGTTGACTACCGAGGCCGCCAACAACGTGTGATGGCCGTATGACGTCACTGGTAAAAGCTAGAGCGAACTTGGGAGAGAGGGCGAGTACGTTAAGTCTGAGCATCGTGTTCTCCCAAGCCAGATTATTGTGAAGTGCCTTCCGACCGCCGGCACTCACTCCAGCAGTCGGAAGGGCCCGGTAGATCGGGCGACAGCGACAACAACGGAGGTAAAAAAAGTTGTGTCGAATTCGTATGTTCGAATATAATTTTTCATAAATCAATACTTTTTCCGCGCGTAAACTTCTTTACGCTCTCGTACGAAAGGCTTCTGCTTTCAAACAAAAAAGTAAGTGGGAGTCCCCAGAGGGGAGAGTGTGTTCTCCTGAGCGGCGAAATGTTTTGAGGCCGCACAGAAACTGAGAAAGGAATGAAAGATGGGATTCGGTGAAGCAGTTAAAACGTGTTTCTCGAAATACTTCCAGTTCTCCGGGCGGGCTATACGCTCAGAATACTGGTGGTTCTTCTTGTTTGTGGTTCTCGTAAGTGCCGTTTTTGCCGGGTTGGATTCGATCCTGTTCGGGACAAACCCCGAAACAGGCCAAGGATCTCGGGTCCTGTCCTCTGTTTTCCAGCTGGCTGTTCTCATACCTATGCTGGCCGCCGGTTGGCGAAGGCTGCATGATACAGGACGACCTGGCTGGTATTTGCTGCTGCCGATGGCGCTCAGCATTACAACGCTATTTGTTATGCTGGGTGGGGTGGCGTTCTTTTCGGTATTGGAGCAAGGGACCGAAAACCCCGATGCATTACGAGGACCCGCGGCAGTACTGGGCGTGACCGGTATTGTTGTTGTCTCAATTCTTCAATTGGTTCTGTCTATCCTGATGATCTGGTGGCTGACACGACCTTCCCAAGAAGGCGCAAACGAATACGGCGAACCTGTTTCCTGATCTGGCTGTCCGGGCAATTGGATGGAACTTCTGCTGAACGACAGTGCGAACCGTAACTCAATGGAGAGAAAAAAATGAGCTGCAAAACCATTTCCATTGGAATGCTACTGATGGCAGTGGCGACCACAGCATCAGCGGAGTGGTCTTTCAGCTCCGGGCCCAACCCCAATGCGTATATTCAGACAGGAAACATGACGCTGGAACTTCAGTGTGACCGTATTCGCTTTGCTCCGGCTGGATTCGAGGACAGCCAGGACATTGCGGACAAGCAGGGGCTTTCAATTCGTTTCTTGAAGAACGGCACCACCGAAGTTGGGGCATTTCAGGTTGGCGCAGAAAACGCTGCTGTGCAGATCGTCGACAACTATCCCGTCGAGGTCAGTTTCAACAGTCAGCAGGATTATGATTTTGTACTGGACCAGCTTGAAGCAAATGCATCGGTCAATCTGTCCATGATTGATCAAGATGTCAGCTATGGAATCTTTGACTTAAAAGGTTCCGGCGCGGCAATTCGATCCCTTCGTTCTGCGTGCAACTCGGATGTTAGCCAAGAGGCCTCATACGAAGCACCCGAAGGCATCGTCTATTGTGGTGGCGGAGCGATAAAACGCGTAATCGAACCCGCAATTTTGGACAACCCGGACGGAGAGTGGGACGCGCGAGTAACGGTTAACGGCGAGCCGATCAGAGCCATGACGGCCTACAGTTACTTCGGAAACTCCGAGCCACCGGCCGGATTTGTCGTCGCCCTGCTTGGGGAAGACAGGTCCGAATTTCTGATTTTTAGCGAAGGCTCGGCAAACTGGCTGGAGTACGGGGACTACAGGTATGATCAGTGCAATTGAT
The DNA here is from genome assembly GCF_059611265.1 of Ruegeria sp. CDSA241. Classification (NCBI taxonomy): domain Bacteria; kingdom Pseudomonadati; phylum Pseudomonadota; class Alphaproteobacteria; order Rhodobacterales; family Roseobacteraceae; genus Ruegeria; species Ruegeria sp. CDSA241. The sequence continues at coordinate 57,515 of NZ_JBXWPF010000019.1, read as the reverse complement.
GCCACCCTCCAACCAGCTTCCCAAATAGTGCGCCAGTCGAAAGGTTTGGTTTCCGCGATTGTACTTGCTTCGGGCCTTGTTTGGACCCCACCAGCTGTTGCGGCTGATGTTTCGCAACTTCCGCCCGGTTTTGCGGGCCCGTGAGGCAGTATTGTCGAAGTCGATTATTATAAATGGGTTACCGCTGATGACCCAAGAAGGTATGGGGAGTCAGTGGCACTTCGACGATCTTGACGTCTACTACCAGAACTGTGTGACAGGCGGACCTGGTTTATTCGTAGTCCCGGTGCTTGACTAGCAGGGCTTTGCGGAGGCCGTACGACGAAAATTGGTACTGGAAATTGGGTCAGCGCCTGCAACAGGAGAGGTTATGAAGGCGCAATACACCTCACCCTCAGACTATGACTGCCTGATTGGCGAGAAGATCTGGGAACGGAACCAACAAATCTCGAGCGAACCCTAGAAGCGGCCTTTGCATCAACCACCCGAGGCTCGATACAAAAAGCCAGCAGCAATTATCTGAGGAAAACTAGTGTTCTGCGCTTTCAATAGAAATGCACAGATGGTGGTAGATCTTCGACGCAGTGTGAGTAGACAAACTTATTGACATCAATTTGCACGAACCGAGTGAAATTTGCACGCTTATGGTTAATTCGCAATCATAGAACGACAACAGGCTCTTGGGGCTAAACCCTCCGAGAAACTGGGGAGGTTTCGGGGGCATTTTGCGAAGCGCGGAACGAGGACAAAGGACGAGTGAGCACGGGGCATTTCTGACCGCTAGAGAGGCCGCTGCGAGACCACTAGAGACCCGCCCACTGGTGCTGAGACGACCGCTGGCGAGTCTCGTTCCGGGGGCTGACGGGGGTCGCTGGTGCTGGCGGGTTGGGGGTGTCCGCTACTCAAAAATAGACCCGACGCTTGGCCGGGTCAGTTGGTGACGGCGAGGATCGTCACTCCGTAATGTGGTGGTCAATAGTATTCTAGAAAGCGCCTCATTCTGCTTGTTGGGGCTTGCGCCTGACAAAGCGGGAGAAAAGCCGGCCGTCGGTTACAGCAAAGCCAAGGGCAATGATGGCGAACCCGACCCAAGCCTCTGGCTCTATCTTTTCACCCAGGAATGAAACGCCAAGGCCGATAGCGAACGGTGGAATCAGTAAGGTTACCAAAAGAAGGTTGGCAGCACCTGCGCGCGCAAGGATTGCGAAATAGAGAACATAGGCCAGTGCTGTTGATAGTGCGGCCATCCCAAGAAGCGCAGCCCATACGCCAGAAGACAGAGCCAAGTTTGGGGGGCCATCCATCACGAGAACAATCGGGATCATAAGCACTGTGCTGCCGATCAGCATACCAAGCGCATTCACCAGCGGTGGTTGGCCCGAAAGAGCAGTCCTGCCCCATACACCGGCAAATGCATAAGAGAGCGTCGCCCCAAGAATAGCCAGCTGTGCCAGATTGCTCGGATTGAACTCGGTCAATGCGCTTGGCCCCATAATGAAGGCCACCCCCAAAATACCCAGTGCAGCACCTGCTATCTTCTTCGGAGTCAAGGGCTCGTCCTTAAGAAGCAAACCCGCCACGACCGCTGCAAACATTGCTGTCGTAGCATTTAGGATTGAAGCCAGCCCGCTGTCGATTTGCGTTTGCCCCCAGAAGATCAGCGAGAACGGAATGGCATTATTGAGCGCCCCCATTACGAGGTAAGCGCCCCATGCCCGAGGGGTGCGTGGAACACTCAGTCCTTTGAAAAAGACGATTAGCGCAAGAATAGGAACCGCCCAAAAAACCCTGTGCAATGTAATTGTAAGTGGTGGCACCTCTGACAGGGCTACCTCACCAAAAAAGAACGACCCGCCCCAAACCGCGGCGAGCAAAAGCAGCATGACGCTGGCTGTAAAATCCATTGCTGGCATGGGTTGGTTTGTCATGTCTTCTGCTTCCGTCACTAACTATTACCTAACGGATTAGCTTACGTGACCGCGACACCGCGACCCGTTTCTTGCGGAAATCCAATACAAAGCCAACTTTCATCTATCCAATTGTGAACGGCTGCGTTCACCTATCGGTGGAGTGCCTCAGCAATCATTTCTGCAAGCCTTTCGGGCTGATCTACGCTCGCCCAGTGAGTGGCGTTTTCGAGAATAATCCGATCCATCTTGTTTTCTTCCAACCACCGGACGGTGCTGTCCGGACAGTTGTCAGGATTGTAGAGATAAATCACATTTGCCGCGCTTTGCAAAAGCTCGCCGGGCACGCAGCCTGTTGAAAAATGCCGTGCGTCGGTGCCGAGTTGCCACAGCGCCAGAGTATAGGCCTTCGATACTTCATTATGATACCGTCGGATGATCGGTGCCGTTTTCGCCATTTCATCAAGCCGCTCAAGAAACGCTGCACGAAACGCAACCGGATCACTGTAGTCCGCGGCAGTTCCAGAAAAATAGGCATCCTCGGCGGTGATATTACCCTCTAGAGAAATAATGGTTGTCAAAGGACAGTCGGCCCTTTTGGCGGCCAGGGAGGCTATGATTGAAGCAACCGAATGAGCGACAATGATCTCAGCTCCGTGCTTGATCGCTTTGTCGGCGACGGTTTGTGCAAGTGCTTCAAGAGTTGTTGCCTTTGCCAGAGGCTGAGCGCCAAATCCCGGAAGATTGATGGGTAGCAAACGATAGCTGTTGGCGAGGTGGGTGTCAGCCAAACCTTCAAACATGCTCGCATTGTCACCAAAGCCTGCAACACAGAGAATGGCGGGTCTTTCATCGTTCACTTGACTGGGTTGTTTGGTCATTTTGGCTTCCAGAGCATCGTATGCAGACATTAACACGGCTCCGCAGTATTCGACAATTTGGGCTCACTCCCTGGTTTCGCCGCCTGAAGCGCGAACTATGGCTCCTGATTTCCCAACGTCCGTGCATTGAACGACATGACACAAGATCAAAGACTTGCCCCGATCCTCCTATGGCCGGTCTCGATCAGCCGATCACAACGGTATTGCCGCGCGAGCAACGGGCCGAGCTCAGCCCAAAGCGGACTGAAATGTGCTCGCAAAAAATGAAGTGCGGCGATAGACATTCTCTTGAGTGGTCCAACCCATCACTAAATGCATTCACCGCCATCGATAACCAAGGCTTGCCCAGTCATAAAAGCGGATTCATCTGAAGCTAGATAGACGATCCCATGGCCAATCTCTTCAACTGTCGCCCACCGGCTCATAGGGATCGCCTGCTCGATGTAGCTTTCCAGTTTGGCACGGCCACCCATCTGCTTCTCGAAGCCTGCATTGAAGGGGGTGTCCACAAATCCTGGACAAAGGGCATTGAAACGGATTGCATGGACAGCGTAATCGGCTGCCATCTGCCGGACCATCGCAACAGCTGCGTGCTTTGTGGTCGCATAGGCGATCATACCCCGGTCGTATTGAACGCCAGAATTGGAAGCAGTGACGATCACGCTGCCTCCACCTTGTGATTTCATATGGGGGACGGCTGCACGCGCGGCAATGAAGTGGGCGCGGACGTTCAATGCCCAAGAAGCATCCATTCCAACCGGTTCCACTTCTTCCAGCGTTCCTTCGATCTGTAACCCAGCATGAGAGTGCAACACGTCAAGCCGACCGAAGTTTTTAACTGCTTCGTCTATGGTTTTGGTAAGGGCATCGTCATCGGTTACATCAAGCTGTAAGGCAGATGCTTGATTTCCCTGTGCAATGATCTCGGCCACAGTGGCGTCAGCAAGTGTTGCATCGCGATCCGTTACCATGACATGCGCACCCTCTTGCGCCATTGCCATTGAACCCGCCCGACCAATTCCTGATCCCGCGCCCGTCACGAGCGCGACTTTACCTGCAAGCCGCATGTCACTTGGCTCCTTTATTTAACTATTCGATTTTGAGGCGCCTCGGCGCAAAAGAAGTTGCGCTGTAACGAGAAGCAAGAGCGACGCGCCCATAACCATAGTGCCTATGGCATTGATCTCGGGCGTTACGCCGCGCCGGATGGATGAGAATATGTAGATTGGCAGGGTTGTTTCTGAGCCAGCTACGAAGAACGCGATGATGAAATCATCAAATGAGAAAGTGAAGCTGAGCAGGAAGCCCGCCAAAATTGCCGGGGCTATCAACGGCAGTGTCACCTGCCGAAAGGTGCCCCAGGGCGTCGCAAAGAGGTCCGCCGAAGCTTCCATGAGCGCGCGGTCCATACCCGATAGCCTTGCACGTACGATGATTATGACCAGCGCCATTGTGAACATGGTGTGCGCAGCGACAAGCGTGGGCATCCCCATGGAAAGTTGCGGGGGATTTGCTCCATCGGGCCATAGGCTGGCAAGAACTGGGTTAAGCCAGCCGAATACGGTAACCAAGGCAATGAGCGTCGCGATACCGATGACGATACCGGGTATCATTATCGCAACATAAATCATCGCGTCGAACAAAGTTCGGAGCCATCCCTTAACCCCTTGTAAAGCCATGGCAGCCATAGTTCCGAGAGTGGATGCGAGGCAAGCAGTTATGAATGCTGCAAGCAGACTGGTCTCGAGCGCGTCCATAACAAATGGGTTGTTGAGCGCTTTGCCATACCATTGGGTCGAGAAACCCATGAACTGGCTTGCGTGTCGTCCGGCATTGAAGCTGAAAAGCGCGATGATGCCGATGGGAATATAGAGAAAAAGGTAGACGCAAATCGTGTATAAGCGCATCGGATCCTCACATCAGCGAGACATCTTCGCGCTGGCCACCCAGACGCGAGATGAATTTCATGTAAATTGAGACAGTGACAAGCATTACGACAACCAGAGTCATTGCGACCGCCGATCCGTACGCCCAGTTTCGAGACTGCAGGAACAGGTCCACCAGCGCATTTCCGACGAAAAAGACCTTTCCGCCACCTAAGATCGCTGGGATCAGAAACTCGCCCATCAGCAAGATGAAGACCAGCATGCAGCCAGTTGCGATACCAGGTACCGACAAAGGAAGTGTCACCTGACGGAACGTACGCCATGGGGTAGAGCCGAGATCAGCCGAGGCTTCCAGAAGGCGTTTATCCAGTTTGTCCAAGCTTACAAAAATTGGGAAAACCATCAAAGGTAGATACCCATAGACAATCCCCACAAGCACGGCGAACGGCGTATTTATCAGGCGGACATCATCGATGCCGATCGACTCCAGTAAAGCGGGCAAGCCACGCCCCCCAAGGATGAAAATCCATGCGTATGACCGGATCAGGATCGATGTCCAGAACGGCACGATCACCAGGATCAACAGCGAAGTTCTCCACTTTGGTGAACAACGCACCGCAAGAAAGTAGGCGAGCGGGTAGGCAATTACCAACGCAGCGATAGTCCCCAGAGGTGCAAGGATCAAAGTGTTCTTAAACGCCGTCCATCGCGCAGGAAGGTTGGCATATTGTTCCAACGTGAACGCTGGAACATAGCCTCCGGCGGCACCCCGTTCGCCAAAGGAAAAGACGAAGACGACCAGCAGAGGAAGGGCAAGCATTACCAAAAGCCATATTCCTGCCGGTGCCAGCAACAGTGCTTTTCTGCCTCGTTCGGTCATATTGTCCTCGTCTTTTCCGATATTGGCGGCCTTGCCGCTTAGGCCGACTTGAAGCGGGCGAGCAACTCGGCACGGTTTGGATCGGTTAGCGTAGCCGCCGCGCCGAACTCGAGCGCACTCAGAAGGTCAGCTGCCGGATAAAGGATCGGATCTTCCAGCAATTCCTTCGGCAGCAACGCATTGGTGCGAGCATCAGCCGATGGATAGCCATGAGCGAGGACTTCTTTCGCATTAACTTCCGGGTTCAGCAGGAAGTCGATCAAGGCATAAGCGGCATCCATATGGGGTGCGCCCTTAGGAATAGCGTAGTAGTCGGACCAGAGTTCACCGCCCTCAGCTCCCAGAACGTAGGCGATTTCAGGCATGTCGACATTCATCTGCTTGCCGTCACCTGTCCAGCACATCGTCATCCAGGCGTCACCGTTACGCATCGGTGGCTGATAGTCCGACGAGATTGCAAACAGATGCGGTTTAGCATCCAGCAACAATTTCTCGGCATCGGCCAGTTCCTTCTCATCGACCGAGTTGAAGGAGTAGCCGAAGTATTTCAGGGCATTACCGATGGTGGTGAGTTGGTAATCATGCACCATTGTCCGACCTGAGTAACCTTCCATAGTAAGGTCCCAGAACTCTTTCCATGTGGTTGGAGTCGGAGCGCCGTCAAGCTTGCTAGTATTCACTGCAAAGCCGGTCGTGCCCCAGTTTTTCGGCACCGCGTAAAGTTGGCCATCGACAGAGCCGGCATCCGAAAAGCGTTGTTCGAATGAACCTGCGTCGTAGTTTGGCAGTTTGGACGTATCGAGCGGGATGATCAGATCTTCGCCCACATACGTAGTGATCGTGTAGTTCGTCGGTACGAAAACGTCCCAACCAGACCCACCTGCCTGCAGTTTTGCCAACATCTCTTCGTTCGAGCCAAAAACATTGACCTGAACATGAGCGCCAGTGGCTTCCGTGAAGGCTTCGAAGTTCATCTCGTCATGGTAGTTCGGCCACGTGGCGAGGATCACTCGGTCGCCAATGTCTCCGGCAGCAAATGCCGGGCGTGGACGCAACCCAGGCATAGCCGTGCCCAGAACGGCCGTTGCCATCCCAAGACCTGTCACGCCCAAAAAATGTCGCCGTGTGACGGAACCCTTTTGGTACCGGCGAAGCTCTTCCATGAACTTTTGCTTGGAAATAGTCCCATTATCCTTGGTCATTGTGAACCTCTCTGTTGTTGGATTGCGGGATTTGTTAATTTTCCAGGATCAGCAGTGCGCCTTCGCCCCATGAAACAAAGGCCTGCTCTCCCGCATTGAACGTCCCCTCGTTCAATTCCGCTTGCCTTGGCACAAGTACGTGGAAATCACCCAGTGCTTCGTTGCGCGCAAGGTATTCTGTGTGCTCCCCAAGGAAGATCCGATTTTGAATGGTAACTGGCAGAGCGATTTCAGCTGCGGGTAGCGCGCGGGTCAGCGTGATCTGTTCAGGACGGATACTGACGCACACTACCTGCCCTACATCGATTGGGATCTCCGGAGTTCCGTGCACCTTTTGGCCACTCGCTAAACGCACAGTGATTTGCTCGGCTGCTGCGTCAGTTACGGTTGCATCAAAGAAATTCGAGGTGCCTACAAATCCTGCCACATAGCGGCTGCGGGGCATGTCATAGAGTTCACGTGGGCTGCCTACCTGCACAATACTGCCGCCTTCCATCACACAAATTCGGTCGGACATTGAAAGCGCTTCTTCTTGGTCGTGCGTGACGAGGACAAAAGTTATTCCTAGTTGTCGTTGCAGGTTCTGCAGTTCAAACTGCATTTCTTTTCGAAGCTTTCGATCCAGAGCAGCCATTGGTTCATCGAGCAGCAAAAGCTTGGGCTCGTTTACGATCGCACGCGCCAAAGCGACGCGTTGCTGCTGACCACCAGACATCTCCCAGATGCGACGTGGGCCAAATCCACCAAGACGAACAGTTTCCAGCGCTTGCTCAACCTTTGTCGCGATTGTTTGTTTGTCTACGCGTGGTCGTTGTTGGCGCAGGCCGTACGCGATGTTGTCGAACACACTCAGGTGAGGAAAAAGAGCGTAGTGCTGAAACACCATGTTGACTGGGCGATGGTGCGCATCCAAGTCGTTGACGACTTCTCCATCGAGCAACACCTGACCTTCGGTTGGCTTCTCGAAACCTGCCAGCATTCTAAGTGCAGTGGTTTTGCCGCAACCAGATGGGCCTAAGAATGACAGGAACTCTCCTTTCCCAATGGAAAGATTCAGGTCTTTGGCAGCGACCACATTCCCGAAGGTCTTGGTCACTCCTCGGAGTTCCGCAATCGTCTGCATGGTGACGCTCATGTCAAAGCTCATATACTGCCGTTTTCCTTTTGCTTGATTTTTTGGCATTTACTGGCATACCACTCAAACAAGGAAAAAGTAACAAAAACTCGGAATAACTGTATATACCACAATTGGGGTATAGGGGTGCTTTTCGAAAATCTGGAGCTGCGTGTGTACGATTGGATGGAGGAGGCCGGCAGGGTCGTGGAGAAGATCGGAACCCCAGAGTTTCCCTGTGTTTTAGCAGATGGCTTACGGCAGGTCGCGCCATTCGATTTTACTGTAGTGTTTGGCCATGTCGGAACCGAAGCACCAATAGACCTTCACGACGATTTCCCCAAAAGCAAACGGCGTATTTTTGTTGAGGACTACCAAGCCGGGCCCTACGTACTTGATCCATTTTTTTTGGCCGCGACAAAACCGATAACACCGGGTCTGTACCGCATGCGCGATATCGCACCGGACAGGTTCTATCAGGGCGAATACTATCGCAGCTATTACAAAAGGACTGGGTTAGCAGAGGAGATTGGCTACTTTATCGATATCCCAAGCGCTGGGATGGTTGTGGTCTCGCTCATGCGAGCAGAGAAGCCTTTTTCCGCCAAGGAAATTCGCCATTTGCACGCTCTATGGCCGCTCGTTCGGGCAGCCTGTTGCAAACATTGGAGTGACTTTCCATCGATGGCCCGCGGCGCCGCAGCGAATGGCGTTAGTCATCGTGTCGATCTAGCATTCCAGGCATTTGGCGATGGCGTTCTGACACCACGAGAACGAGAAGTTGTTGAGTTCACATTGAAGGGCCATTCGGCAGAAGCTGTCGGCACAATTCTCGGCATCTCTCCAGGCACAGTCCGCATCCACAGACGCAACATTTACGCGAAACTTAGGATCAATTCGCAGGGTGAGCTTTTTTCAAAGTTCATTGAAAAGGCACTTTAAAAGGTTCCTTGAACACCCACTTTGTCCGTATTGTCGACCTTGCTACCGTGTGATCCGGAACGCCCCAACTCTACCTGAGGCGGCAACTGATATCGAAAAGGACGTGGCATTACTTGCTCGGCAGATCAGCAAGTGGGTTGTCCGCTATAAAAATCAGTTCTATCTACCTGAACGTCCCTCACATCCTCTGTCGCAGGCGGAGGCCAAACGTATCTGCTTGGGTAGGATGCGGAGCAACTACCCCACGATGGAGTTTACTCCAGGCCATGTGCGAGCGGTGTTTCAGCGGGCTTTCGAAGAAATCCACGATGATCCTAGCCAGAATGTTCGGATATGGAACGGAACTACGAAATGCCGCCCCGACATCAAAGAGCCGATCATACCTGAGGGCGATACAGTTGCTCTCAACGCTTGGAATGAACCGGCCTATCGCGACCTTGCAGTGGCCGACGCTGACACGACTATGTTCGATCGGTTTCTTGAGCGTATCTTCGGCCACGAGGCTGACCGCCGCGTCGTCAAGGATTGGGTTTCGTGGGGTCTTCAGAATGAGGCCGAGAAACTAGCTTGGGCTTTGTTCTTTTACTCCCGATATAAAGGGACAGGTAAATGCACCCTCTGCACCCTGATCACCAAGCTGTTCGGGGAAGAAAACTCGATCACGCAAAACAGCGTTGCCAAGCTGACCGGGAAGTTCAACAAGCCGATTCTGGACAGTAAGCTTGTGGTATCAGAGGAACTTCAACTGAAGCCGGATTCAGGTCGCTGGTGGACGGGTGAGAGGTTCGGTTGGTTATGACCGCCGTGATAACCTTGAGGATGAGCGTGACCGGCAGGCGAACGGGGTCGATTGGGATATGCTATAGACCTGTGGCTATGCAGAAACCTCGACTTCGGAACAGCTAACCCGTTCCTCCCGCAACGTGGGAGGGGCACCCCCGCAGAACCCGCTATGATTGTTAACGGGTGGTTCGGGTGGCTGGGGCATAAACGGGGGCATTTCTCGGAGGGTTTAGCCCCAAGAGCCTGTTGTCGTTCCATGATCTGATGAACTGGCTGGGGTGGTAGGATTCGAACCTACGATACACAGTACCAAAAACTGCTGCCTTACCACTTGGCTACACCCCAACGGTGAGGCGCTATCTACGATTGTTGTTGGTAGGGTTCAAGAGCTTTCAGGCAAAAAAATTAGGCCAGTTATAAAAAAAATTCAGAGCATCTTTCACGGGTCATGTTAGCAGCACCTCTTCCTGCCCGAAGGTGTTGAACATGGTTTGACGGCAACGGCTGTGAATTGGCTCTTCCGCCAAAGAAGCATGACTCTGCGGACAGATGTTGAACGGCTGGGCCGGGCGAGGATTCGTCTGGCAGGCGGACAGGAAGCAGGTTTTCGATTGGTTTAACGAGGGCGAGTGGCAGTCGCGAATGTGGTCTTTCTGGCGCTGCACCCCTTTGTTGCGCCTCCTGCTTACGTAGGGCCGCCCAATGCCGAAGCAGATAACAAGAATAAGCAAGTTCGAGAGTGGCGGATCGGGAACTTCATTGCCGGTTGCTCTGAGATCAGCGCTACTCGCGAATCTCTGAGGGATCGACGCCCCAAAGGTTGGATTTCAGGGCCCAGCCACGATATCCACCTGCAGAGATGCGACACCACTCGATCGTGCAGGTTCCAAGCCGCGCGACAACGCCGGTTTCAAACCGCGCACTGACCTGCGAGTTTGGGTCCGGGTTGGAATAGACCGGCAGCAAGTCGGATTCGATCAGTACTGTGCGCACGCCAGACAACAAGGCGTAATGGACCCAACCCCCTGCGCCATCGCGGTCCTGAACCTTTCTCCAGTTGCCATATTCCGCCGTCACCTGCAAAGGCATCCCGCGCCGTTTGAACACCCAGTCGATTCGATGCGACAGGGATGGTCCTCTGCGCACGTTTCCCTCGGCCGCTTTCATGGAAACATACCGTGGCAAAGGCAGATTCGTGACCTGGCCGCGCTTATCCTGTGCGCTGGCCACAAAGGGACCAAGCACAAGCAAAATTACTGAAAAAAGCGCCAGAATCCGGCGATTTACTGGTAGGAGAACACTCACTGACAGTCTGCTCTTATGCCTGTTAATTTTGCTTCGAAAAAAGGTTGGATCAATGCCCAGGGGTTCTTGTGCCCCGCCTTATCCTGCGCCACGATGCCATGACGCGCGAAAGTTTGCAAAGCAGTGGGAGTACACAGGTGCCTAGAGAACGTCTGAGTGTTGTCGTTACGCGACGGTTGCCCGAGGCTGTTGAAACCCGATTGAGCGAGCTGTTCGATGTCCGGTTGCGTGCGGACGACGCACCCATGACCCAAGAAGAGCTTGTAGCGGCCGTACAAGAAGCGGATGTACTTGTACCAACGGTTACAGACTCGATTGATGGCGGATTGCTGGGGCGGGCGGGTGAAAGGCTGCGACTGATCGCCAACTATGGGGCAGGGGTTGACAATATCGATGTCGCAACCGCCCGTCAGCGCGGCATCCTTGTGTCGAATACGCCCGGTGTGCTGACCGACGATACTGCGGATATGACTATGGCGCTGATATTGGCCGTGACCCGCCGCATCCCCGAGGGGCTGTCCGTCATGCAAAAAGGGGACTGGCAAGGATGGTCACCCAACGCGTTGCTGGGTGGGCGGATCGGTGGGCGGCGTCTTGGCATTTTGGGGATGGGCCGGATTGGTCAGGCGGTTGCCCGTCGTGCCAGTGCCTTCGGAATGCAGATACATTACCACAACCGTCGTAGGTTGAGACCGGAGACAGAGCAAGAGCTTGAGGCGACCTATTGGGAAAGCCTTGATCAGATGGTCGCACGGATGGATGTGATCTCGGTCAACTGCCCGTCTACGCCTTCGACTTTCCACCTGATGAATGCCCGGCGGCTAAAGCTGATGAAGCCGAGTGCAGTGCTAGTCAATACGTCACGTGGCGAAGTAGTCGATGAAAACGCGCTAACCCGCCAAATCCGGTCAGGCGATATCGCAGGTGCAGGTCTTGACGTTTATGAACACGGAACGAAGGTGAACCCTCGCCTACGGCAGTTGCCGAACGTGGTTCTGTTGCCGCATATGGGATCTGCCACGCTTGAGGGGCGGATCGAAATGGGCGAAAAAGTTATCATAAATATCAAGACATTCGAAGACGGCCACCGACCACCGGACCAGGTTGTTCCGTCCATGTTATAGTACGCGGCTTGGTGGCCTGACGATACAAAGTCAATTTTTCAGGAGGATACTATGAAACGAAGTCTGATTTCGGGATTGCTTTTGGCAACCATGACCTTTGCCGGGCCGTTGGCCTCTCAGGAAGCTGCGGATGCAGTTGCACCGGAGGGTGGTACTGACGGGCAGGTTCAAGGCCTGACCGCAGAAGTCATAGCCTCACTCGAAGCGAAATTGGCCGGTGAACCCGTGACGTCACAGAACTGGATGGTGGCCGCGGCCAACCCTCTGGCGGTTGAGGCCGGGGCCAAGGTGCTGCGGGCAGGCGGTTCGGCGGCTGATGCGATGGTTGCCGTGCAGGTTGTACTTGGTTTGGTCGAGCCGCAATCCTCAGGCCTTGGTGGTGGTGCATTTCTGGTCTGGTATGATGCGGCCTCTGGCAAGCTGACAACACTGGACGGACGTGAATCCGCCCCGCTTGAGGCCACCCATCGTCTGTTTCAGGACGAGAATGGCGAACCGCTGAAATTCTTTGATGCGGTTGTCGGAGGACTTTCCGTCGGCACACCCGGCACCCCGGCTTTGTTGGAAGAGGCGCATCGCCGCTGGGGCCGCAGCCCGTGGCCCGGCCTGTTTTCTGACGGCATTAATTTGGCTGATGAGGGTTTTTTGGTTTCTCCTCGATTGGCCAGCCTTGTTGAGAATGACGCGGAACGCCTGTCGCGATTTCCCGAGACAGCCGCGTATTTCCTGCCGGATGGACAGCCGCTTGCACAGGGGCAGCGGTTGACGAACCCGGCCTATGCGGAAACGCTGCGCATCATGGCTGCGGAAGGATCAGCTGGATTCTACGGAGGAGAGATTGCCGCCGGGATCGTCAGCGCGGTTCGCAACGCGCCTGGGAATCCGGGCGTGCTGTCTGGTACAGATCTGGCGCTTTATCAGGTCATCGAACGTGACCCCGTCTGCGCCACCTACCGCGTTTATGAAGTCTGCGGAATGGGCCCGCCATCCTCAGGGGCGCTGACGGTCGGGCAGATTCTGGGCATGTTGAACGGCTATGATCTGGCAGCGTCAGGCCCCGAAGATATCAGATCCTGGCGGCTGATCGGGGATGCTTCGCGTTTGGCTTTTGCCGACCGTGGGCGCTATATGGCTGACCATGATTTTGTCCCGATGCCGACACAGGGGCTGGTCGATCCTGCCTATTTGTCCGAACGGGGCGCGTTGCTGAGCGGTGAGGCCGCATTGATCGACGCCGTTCCGGGGAATCCCGAATTTGACCATGCCTCGAACTGGGCGGATGATATCTCGCTGGAACTTCCGTCGACCTCGCATATTTCGATCGTGGACCAGTATGGCAATGTGCTGTCCATGACCACGACGATCGAAAACGGCTTTGGATCGCGGCTGATGACCAACGGGTTCCTGTTGAACAATGAGCTGACCGATTTCTCGTTCAAAACCCACAGCGATGGCGTTCCGATTGCCAACCGTCTGGAACCGGGCAAACGCCCGCGCTCATCCATGAGCCCGACCATTGTGATGCAGGACGGTGCACCGGTTCTGGCCATCGGATCGCCGGGTGGAAGCCGGATTATCGGCTATGTTGCCAAGTCGATCATCGCCTGGGCAGATTGGGATATGGATGTGCAACAGGCCTTGGCACTGCCGCATCTGGTCAATCGTTTCGGCACGTTCGACGTGGAACAGGGCACCGGGGCCGAAGGGCTTTCGGATGCGCTGACCGAACTTGGCTATGAGGTCAACGCACGTGATCTGACTTCAGGTCTTCATGCCATCGAGATCGGGGACATGCTGACAGGCGGTGCCGATCCGCGACGTGAGGGCATTGCGCTGGGCGAATAGTCTAGCGGCCAGTCAGAAAGGGAAAGCATGGTGCAAGCAAAGTCGCTTCGGCGAAACGAGGCGGGGATTGAAACGGTCGTCGGCATTCTGAAACAGCAATTCGGCGACCGTTTGCAAACGGGTCAGGCGATCCGCGAGCAGCACGGGCATACGACCACATGGATCGAAAACCAGCCCCCTGATGCAGTGGTGTTTCCGCATTCGACCCAGGAAGTCTCGGAAATCGTCAAGGCCTGCGCCACGCATAAGGTCCCTGTGATTGCCTTTGGCACCGGAACCTCGCTGGAAGGGCATGTGAACGCGCCAGCCGGTGGCATTTCGGTCGATCTGTCTCAGATGAACAAGGTACTGGCCGTTCATTCCGATGATTTGGATTGTGTCGTGCAACCAGGTGTAACGCGAGAGGAGCTGAATACTCATCTGCGTGATCAGGGTCTGTTCTTTCCGATTGATCCCGGTGCGAACGCCTCGCTGGGCGGTATGGCGGCGACCCGTGCTTCGGGAACCAATGCGGTGCGCTATGGCACGATGAAGGACAATATCCTTAGCCTTGAGGCCGTGATGCCGGACGGGCAAATCATCCGAACCGGGCAGCGGGCCAGAAAGTCGTCGGCCGGGTATGACTTGACCCGCCTGATGGTGGGCGCAGAGGGCACGCTGGGCATCATCACAGAACTCACTCTGCGTCTGCAAGGCATCCCCGAAGCGATCACCTCGGCGCGTTGTGTGTTTCCTTCTGTCGACGCGGCATGTCAGGCTGTAATGATGACGATCCAGTACGGCGTTCCCGTGGCCCGGATCGAGTTGTTGGACGAGGTGTCGGTGAAGGCCGCAAACGCCTATTCGGGACTGGCCTTACCGGAAACCCCGCTTTTGCTATTGGAGTTTCATGGATCGACTGGTGGTGCGGTCGAGCAGGCTGAGACATTTGGTCAGATCGCCGAAGAGTTCGGCGGCACAGATTTCGCGGCCACTTCGACAACCGAAGAACGCAACAAACTCTGGCAGGCACGCCATGATATGTATTGGGCCAGCTTGCAGTTGCGCCCGGGTGCGCGGGGCATATCAACCGATGTTTGCGTACCGATCTCGCGACTGGCAGAATGCGTGACTGCGACCCGAAACAAGGCCAAGGAACTTGGGCTTTTGGCGCCGATTGTCGGGCATGTAGGGGACGGTAATTTTCACACCTTGCTGTTGATCGACATGGAAAACGCCGACGAAGTGGCCAAAGCGGACGGGTTTGTTGGGTGGTTGAATAACCTTGCGATCGAGATGGAGGGAACCTGTACCGGGGAACATGGGATCGGGCAAGGAAAGCGGTCATACCTGGCCAAGGAGCTAGGGGCAGCGCTGACCTTTATGGAGGCGGTGAAAAAGGCGCTTGATCCCGACAATATCATGAACCCTGGAAAAATATTTCCGGCTCGGGACGGGTAAAAACCGCGCGGATTATTCCGTATCTAGGCCACAAGGATGCCTCAATTTTCAAAGATTCTGCGCGAAATAAGCAGTGAATGAATATTGAGGTAATTTGATGGACGCGTTGCGGCTGATCGGGTTTGCGCTGATTGTTGGATTGGTTGTCGCCGGGCTGGATTACTACCAGCAGGATAAGAAACACCAAGGTACGCTGTCGGCAAACGGCTATGTGGAAACGCTCAAAACGCGGTTCGCCCTTTATCATGAAGAACTGGATGCCGAAGCGGCAGAACGCGACCGCCAGAAGCGTTGGCGCGCAGGGGGCAAGCCCTATATGCCGGTCCCGGATTCAGAGCTTTCGCGTCGGGCAATAATGGACAGTGACTTCACGCTCGATGCGCGTGAAGGGGGGGGCTTGAAATCAGTCAGTGAGGCCGCGCGCCCGCTTGCCAGTAAGGTGGCTGTTCAAAAAGCTGAAATACAGGCCAAAAAACTGGATAAGGTAAGCTGGGTTTATGAAAAGGCTGGTCACACTTACTGGATTGAGATCAAACTGCGGCAGGAGGCTTCCGCGGATTCACTTGCGGGCAATATCGCAAGATCGATCGACTCGATGGATTTCGGCGCCAGCAACTATGCTCCGTTCGGTGTGATCGGGGGCGTTGCCTATTTTCAGTTCGTCGAAGCAGAGTACAGCCCGATCCATCTCGATGTCCGTAAAGTCTGGTCGATGATCACTGCCAAAGTGACGGATCTGACACAGCCGGTTGGGTTCCAGATCTATACGGGCACCCTGGGTCTGGGTGAGGAAATCCGTGTTGAGATGTACACGGATGCCCCGGAGCAGGATGTGCGCATATTCCTCAGCCAGCTTGACTATGATGGGATGAACGCGTTGCTTAGCCGGCCGGTGCCTGGTGTAGGAAACGAGGCGGTTACCGACCCGGATGGCGGCATTGAGCGCGCCTTGCAAATGGCCGAAGTCCGGGCCGAGTTCACCCGGCTGCGCAGCGAGATTGCTCAGTTGCGGATCGAAAACATCAACGGGTTGGCCTTGCTTGCCAATACAATGGCGGCACAACACGGGTTGCCATCTGATGCTTTCGATCTGACGGCAAACAATATCCAATCCCCGGATGATTTGATCCAGATCGGGTATCGCAAAGGGTTGGCTGGCCTGGAAATTGAAAACGCAGATGCGGATGGATCTGGCGGCAGTGTTTTTGGGCGACTTTTCGGGAAGCTAACGGGTGGGTCGGAAGAAAAAGAGGTCGAACCGAAAAGCTCGAGCGGTTTGTTCGGCGGCCTGAAGTCGTTTTTTAAAGGTTCAGAAACTGCCGATGCTTCTGGGAAACGTGTGAACGAAGCATCCGAGATTCGTGTGAACAAGGGTGGAGCAGGGTCTTCGGGCAAATGCGCCTTCAAAGATGCGCGCAAGACCTGCTCGCTGTCTGGCGGCTGAGAAAGTTCAAAACTTTTAGGAAAAACGACCCCCAGATGTCTGAGGGTCGTTTTTTTTATATCACTGGTCGGATGAATGTCGCGCGGTGGGCGCTGATTGCGCCATATGGTGGCAACAGATTCCAAGGGGAGACACCCGGCTATGAAAACCCAAGTCAAAGCACTGGTCGTTGGCGGCGGCGCCGTCGGCACTTCGATTGCCTATCATCTGGCCAAGGCAGGCTGGGACGATGTCATGCTAATCGAGCGGGACGAACTGACGTCAGGTTCGACCTGGCATGCGGCGGGTTTGCTGCCGCTGTTCAACATGTCCTATGCGACCACGCATATCCACAAATACTCGGTCGATTTCTACAAGCAGCTTGAGGATGAGACCGGCCTGAACGCGGGTTTCGCCGTGGTTGGTAACCTGCGCATGGCGCAGACCCAGGAGCGCATGGACGAATACATGCTGTACGCGTCGACCGCCGAAACCTGTGACGTTGCCTATGAATGGTTGACTCCGGACCAGATTAAGGAACGCTGGCCGCTGATCGAGACCTCGGACCTGAAGGGCGCGATATATCACACCGAGGACGGCTATATTAACCCAGCAGACGTGACACAGGCGATGGCCAAGGGTGCGCGTCAACGCGGAGTTGAGATCGTTCGCAAGCTGCAGGCCGATGCCTTCCATTGGACCGGCACTCATTGGGAAGTCACCTGCACCAAAATGGTCGAGAAGGGCGGTAACCTCATTCCGTCGGATGAGCAGGTGGTTATCACCGCCGAGCATGTCGTGACCGCATCGGGCAACCACGCACAGCGGACCGCGAAAATGCTGGGCATCAAGATGCCTGCGATCCCGGTCGAACACACCTTTATCGTCATGGACAAAGACCCCGAGTTGGTCAAATGGCGCGAGGCGGGCAACCCGGAACACCCTGTTGTGCGTGATGCCGACAACGAATCCTACGCACGCGAGGAACGCGGCGGCTGGATTTTGGGGATCTATGAACATGGTGCGCCGGCGCAGTTTGAACATGGCGTGCCGGACAGCTTCCGTGCTGATCTGTTCCCGCTCGATCTCGACCGGATTGCAGATCAGTATATGGCAATGGCCGAGCGCGTGCCGTCCTGTGCTGAATCCGGCCTGAAAGACGATTTCAACGGCCCGATCTGCTACACGCCCGACGGCAATCCGCTGGTTGGTCCGGCTCCGGGTCTGCGCAATATGTGGCTGGCCGAGGGCTTCAGCTTTGGTATCACCGCTGCGGGTGGCACCGGTTATTATCTGGCCCAGATGATGGTCGATGGAGAAGCCGAGATCGACATGGCTTCGCTGGACCCCAAACGTTACTCGTCGAACTGGATGACCACCGAGTTTGCGGCCCGCAAGAATGAAGAGTGCTATGAGCACGTCTACATCCTGCACCACCCCGATGAAGAACGCGCTGCCTGCCGCCCGCTGCGGACTGTTCCGGCTTATGATCGTCAGAAAGCGCGTGGCGCACAGTTTGGCTGGGTTAACGGCTGGGAGCGCCCGAACTACTTCGGTCCGCTGGATGCACCCGAAAACTTCGACCATGATGCCCGCTCGTTCCGCCGCGGTGGCTGGTGGCAGCATGCCGTTGACGAAGCCAAGGCGATCCGCGAAGGCGTTGGTCTGATCGACGCATCGGCCTTCACAAAGCATGTCGTCAAAGGCCCCGGTGCGACCCAGTTCCTGGATTGGTTTACCTGCAACAAGCTGCCCAAGGTCGGTCGTATCAACCTGACCTACGCGCTGACCTCGCACGGTACCACCCGCACTGAATACACCATCGTCCGTAACGGCGAGAACAACTACTACATCGTCTCTGCCGGTGCCTGGACTGAGTACGACGCCGATTACCTGCGCAAGGCGGCCGAGGACAAGATGGAGGAGTTCGGTTACATCGAGATCCAGGATGTGACCACTCAGTGGGGCGTTTTTGCCATCGCCGGACCCAAATCGCGGGACGTTCTGAAAGAAGTCATCAAAGACGCCGATCCGGAAACCGCACTGTCCAACAAGCGCTTCCCATGGCTGTCGGCCCGTCAGATCGAACTGGGCATGTGCCCGGTCAACGCGATCCGCGTGGCCTATACTGGTGAGCTGGGTTGGGAACTTCACCACCCGATCGAAATGCAGAACTACCTGTTCGACTTGCTGGAAAAAGCCGGTGAGAAGCATGGTATGAAGCTGGTCGGCGCACGCGCCCAGAACTGGCTGCGTCAGGAGAAATCCTATCGCGCCTTCGGCACTGAGCTGGGCCGCGACGCGACCCCGCTGGAAGCCGACCTGCCGCGCTTTGTCGACCTGTCCAAAGACTTCTATGGCAAGGCCAAGCTGGAAGAGACTGGCGTGCGCGTGAAATGCTGCACCCTGCTGATCGACGGACCGGAGGATGCCGATCCGTGGGGCCGTGAAGTGCTGTATACGCCGGACGGTGAACGCGTCGGTCGTCTGACTTCGGGTGGCTATTCAGTAGCCTTCGAAAAATCCATCGGCATGGGCTATGTGAAACCCGATCTGGCGGTCGAAGGCACCAAGCTGAAGGTCAAGCTTCAGGACAAATTGTGGGATGCGGTCGTCACTTGCGACAGCCCCTATGATCCGAAAAACGAGGTCATCCGCAAGGACGGCTGATCTGGATAAGAACGGCGGCACCTTTTTGGTGCCGCCTTCTAATGCCCGCAGCACGCGGGCTTTTTTCATGCACTCAGCTCGTCGAAACAGTCCAGCGCCTTAGAGGCGTACATCATCGACGGCCCGCCCCCCATCTGAACCGCCATGGACAGAACGTCCGAAACCTCGTCACGTGACGCGCCGGCTTTGATCAAAGCTTCGGTGTGCAGCATGATACAGGGTTCGCATCGGTCCGCTATGGATATGCCAAGAGCGATGAATTCTTTGGTCTTGTAGTCCAGCGTTCCGCCTTGCTTGACCGCCGCGCCAAGCGCACCGAAGGCGCGGGCGGTATCAGGGATTGCGCCGTTCAAATTGCGAAGACCTTTTCGCGTGTCGTTGATCTTTTCCTGCCAGGGCATGCTACATTCCATTTAACATCGTGTATTTGGAATATGTTTAGTTGGCCTCGGTCGGGCTTTGATCTGGATCAGGTGTTAGATTTTTCCACGATGAAGGCCAGGTTATTTGCAGGCATCGCCGCGACTTCCAGGATTTTCAGGTCGTGATTGGCCAAAAGCTCAGAAACGTCTCCGTCGTTTTTATATCCGATTTCAGCATCCTGCTGGACCAGAGCCGTATGAAATCGTTGATCCCCCACGCTGGTCAGGCGATTGTTGCGCATGAAAGGACCATAAAGGATCAACCGGCCATTCGCGTTCAGTGCTTGCGCTGCCTCGCCGACAAGCGTTTCCACTTCGGCCCAGCTGATCAGGTGCAAGAGATTGATCAGAACGATCAGATCCCTGCCGCCAAACGGCTGATGCCAACCCTCGATGGTTGCATCCAGAGCTTCTGCTTTGGACACATTCGGCAGGCCCGCGGTGTAGGCATTGATGCTGGCCCGCCGTTCGGATTCAACCTCACTGGGTTGCCAATGCATGCCGGGGCGGCATTCGGCAAAGGCTGCGATGTGCTGACCGGTGCCACTTGCCAGTTCCAGCGCTTGTCCGGTCAAAGGGGCGAACCGGTCCAGAAGATCGCACAAAGCCCGAACGTTACGGCTGGCTGCCGGAGCGACCAACTGACCGTTCTCTCCTACAGTCGCGACGCTGGCGTTGGAGGGTAACGGGCGCTTGTTCATCTGTGCAACCTGTCTGGTCTCAGAGAGGCGATGGTCGCCGTGTCCAGACTTGATTGGTTGCCGACTGTCAGATCCGCTACCAGTTGGGATGCAGCAGGGGCCGTCTGAAACCCGTAACCACCCTGACCGGCAGACCAGATAAACGTAGGATCGGTCGGATCGGGCCCCAAAACCAGGCTGCCATCCGGTGCGAAACTGCGCAAGCCCGCCCAGTTGGTTTCGACCCGTGTCACAGGCTCGGTGACCATTGCCTCGTACCGGGCCAAGCCCTCGGCCAGAACCATGTCATCGGCATATGCATCATGGGCGGCGGTCGGATCGGCATCGGCAGGTGAGACCAGCAATTTGCCCGCGTCGGGTTTAGCATACCAGCTTTCGCCCGCACCCAACATCATGGGCCAGGCGCGCAAGTCATGCCCGCCGGGGGGCGGGATACGGGCCATTGAGCGGCGGCGCGGCTGGATACCAATCGGGGCGATACCGGCCATCGCCGCGATTTCGTCAACCCAGGCGCCGGCTGCATTGACGATGTGTCGTGCCTCAAAGCTCTCGGTGGCCTCGACGATCCAGTGCCTATGTTTGCGAATTGCCGTGACGCTTTGCCGGGTCAGAACGGATCCACCATTCCCACGGATCGTCCGGGCGAAATCCTGCATCATGCGGTCGGTATCTATATCTTGTTCACTGTCGCTGTGCGCCGCGAACCCGACGGTTTCGGGGTTCAGGATCGGGATAAGGGATTGTGCCGCGTCAAAGGAAATCTGTCGGCCGCCAAGTTGATCGGCATCCCGGTGAAACACATCGTGTTGGTCTTTCCCGCCGATCAGAACCCAGCCGCGTGGCGACAGATAGTCATTCGTCTCAAAATGCGCTGCGCTGGCAAGGTTGAGGGCAATAACAGCAGGCGGACCATAGGCGGGTGCAAACATAGCTGCGGACCGGCCTGATGCGTGATAGCCAAGCGCCTCTTCGCCCTCGAGCACGGTGACCTGGCCGCGCTCTGACAACCGCGCGCCCACGCTAAGCCCGGCAATACCGCCGCCGATAATCAGGAAATCTATCATGTCGCCCCTTTGCTGGCCGCAGTCGTGATTTTCTGACGTCGAATGCGTCGTGCACGACCGTAGAATTCTAATTGAGACTTTAAGCAGGGTTGAATTTGCGCATCAACCCATCCAAAGAAGTGGAAAGCAATTAGAGGAGGGCAGGGTGAGCACAGCAGATTTACACCCATTGGCCACGGGGCACATTCCGTCTTACGTGACCCAGGCGGATGGCAGCGATTTTCTTTTGACGGTCATGTTCATTTTCACGGTTGTGGTAATCATCCTGATCGGCGTTGGCTATTTCACCCTGCATTCGATCCCCGAAAAGCTCGCGCATGAATCCAACCACCCGCAGTTTCAGCTTGTGGGAATTCTTGCGCTGCTGGCTTTGTTCACTCATAACGGATTGTTCTGGATTGCAGCCATTCTGGTCGCCGGATTCCAGTTTCCCGACATAGGTGCGCCCTTGCGTGCCATTGCCGATGCGATCCGATCTTTGGCGCCGCAACCGCCTGCTGATCCCGATCCCGTTCCATCCCCCGAACCCGTCGCGCAGCAGGAGCAATAGGACATGCTTGAAACACTGATGTGCGCGCTGGTTACAGTGCTGCCTGATTATCTGTTCCGCCGCTTTGTGCAGGGAAAACGTTTCGGGCACGAGATCACATTATTCACCATGTGGTACGAGTTGCGCTGGGGTCTGACAACCTGTGCCATTATGGCGCTGACCGTGATCACCACTCTGTTCTATTTTCACCCGGCCAGCAAAACTGCGGCCTCGTATTTCCGCACAGTAACGATCTTGCCGCAACTGGGTGGGCGAGTGTCCGAGGTCTATGTCTCCAACAATCAACAGGTTGTTGCTGGGCAGCCAATCTTCCGGATCGAGGACTTTACTCAGACTGCAATGGTTGAGGCAGCGCATGCGCAGATCGCGCAAGTTCAGGCATCACTGAAAGTTGCGGAGACCGATCTGGCCGAGGCCGCCGCCGGGATCGCGGGCGCAAAAGCGGCGCTGGATCAGGCGCTGGAGGACTTGCAACGCAATACGACCCTGCGGGACGAAGGGTCAAGCGCCGTCCGCCTGGCCGAGATTGACCGGCTGGAAAACCTTGTCGCTGAACGAGAGGCCAAGCTGGTTGCGGCTGAATCGCAACGCGCTGCCGTCGTACAGCAAATCGAAGAGCTGATCCCGGCCCAACTGGCCAGCGCCAATGCGAACCTGGATGCTGCTTTGACCGAGCTGGACAAGACTGTGATCAACGCGGGTGTGACGGGGAGGATCGAACAGTTCGGCCTTCAGGTTGGCGATTACGTCAGTCCTCTGCTGCGTCCAGCAGGTATTCTTGTGCCGTCAAACTCCGGGCATGACCGCTTTCAGGCTGCGTTCAATCAGATGTCGGCGCAGGTTATCAAGCCCGGCATGGTCGGAGAGCTGGGCTGCATGACCAAGCCGTTCACGGTTATTCCGGTTGTGGTGGTCGAAGTTCAGGATGTGATCCCATCGGGACAAATTCGCCCGTCAGACGAGCTCAGAGACGTGCAGTCCAACAAGGTGCCGGGCTCGATCCTGGTTTATTTTGAACCGCTTTATAAGGGCATGGCGGATGATATCCCGCCCGGCAGCAACTGTCTGGCGAATGTCTACACCGATAACCACGAGCGGCTGGAGCATGAAGATTTGGGCTTTTGGCACTCTGCTTTCCTGCATGTGGTCGACACGATCGGCGTGGTTCATGCGGCGGGTCTGCGCCTGCGTTTGATCCTGATGCCGGTGAACACGCTGGTTCTGACTGGGCATTAACGGCCCTTACTTAGATCAGAATTTGCCGTTGTCATTCTTCCACTCGCTACGGGGCGCTATGGTTTCCATAGTGCCCCACTGCTCGACGATCACTCCGTCTGCGACCCGAAACAGATCATAAAAGCTGGTATGTTTTCCGTGACTGGCACCTTCGCTCATGCACAGGACGAAATTCCCTTCTGCCAGCACACGATGGACGCGGTGATACTGAACGATCAACTCCGCGTCTGATCTAGCTTCAAGCACCATGCGATAGGCGTCGATGCCGTCAACACCATCGGGATCGTGTTGTATCAGGTTCGCATCAACAAACGCCTTCATCCGCTCGGTTTTCCGGTCTATCAGGACCGTTTGCGAGAAGTTGTCGACCAATTCCCGGTTCTGTTCGGTTCTGTCAATATCCGTGATTTCAGTTGGCCCATCAAGCATGCCGCGTCCCGAAGCGTTTGGGCCGCGCAGGGGCTGAATGTTATCCCAGTGCTCAACAGCTTTGCTGTCTTCAAATCGAAAGACCTCGAACGCGGCCTTAACTTCGGCAAAATCATATTCGTTATGGGCAAAAGCGAATTCGCCATCTTCAAAAACGCGAATAAATTTAACCTTGGGATTTGTTTTCGACAGGCGGGCAAACAACGTGGCCAGCCCCTCGCTGCCTTCATGGGTCTGGGGATTGTGCTGGATGTATTTTTCTTCGTTGACGACGGCTGCAGCATCGGCATCCCCGGTTTCGATACCTTTCAACAGTTTCTGCAGCAATTCGCGTTTTGAATTCATCTGGTCCTCGTTGATCGGTAGAGCCGCGGATCAATGTGCTTGGCGCTGGTTTCGGGCTATCGAAGATCAAGAGTGGCATAAAACAGGTGGCAAAATCAAAAAGGCCCGCACATGGCGGGCCTTTCTGCGTTATCCTGTGCCGCCTTACTGCGGAATCTCACCTTCCAAGCCTTCGACATAGAAGTTCATGCCGGCCAGTGTACCGTCGTCTGCAGTCTCGCCTTCGGCCAGCCAGTCACTACCGTCCTGCTTTTTCAGCGGTCCGGTGAAGGGGTGGTATTCACCCGCGGCCATGGCCGCTTTCAGCGCCAGTGCCTCTTCTTTGACGTCAGCGGGAACCGCGTCCGAGATTTCGCCGATTGCAACCATGCCTTCGCGGATGCCATCCCATGTATTGGCGCTTTCCCATGTGCCATCCATGACGGCCTGGGTCCGTGCAATATAGTAAGGCGCCCAGTCATCGATGATCGACGAGACGCGCGGGTACGGAGCGTATTCGCTCATGTCCGAGGCCTGGCCGAAAGTGATGACGTTGCCCGCCTCTTGCGCAGCTGCTTGCGGTGCGGTCGAGTCGGTGTGCTGCAGGATAACGTCCGCGCCCTGTTCGATCAGAACAGTGGCGGCATCTGCTTCTTTCGCCGGATCGAACCAAGTGTAGGCCCAGATGATCTTGAACTCGACATCCGGGTTGACCTTCTTGGCGTGGATATAGGCCGAGTTGATTCCGCGGACCACTTCGGGGATCGGATAGGACCCGATATAGCCAACAATGTTCGACTTGGTCATTTTGCCCGCGATATGGCCCTGTACCGCACGACCTTCATAGAAACGTGCCGAATAAACCGAAACGTTGTCGGCTGTTTTATAGCCGGTCGCGTGTTCGAACTTCACGTTCGGGAATTTCTTGGCCACGTTGATGGTCGGATCCATGTATCCGAACGAGGTGGTAAAGATCAGGTCTGCACCTTCCAGCGCCATCTGGGTCATCACCCGCTCTGCATCCGGGCCTTCGGGCACGGATTCAACAAACACGGTTTCGACCTTGTCGCCGAACTCTTCTTCAACCGCCAGACGGCCCTTGTTATGTTCATAGGTCCAGCCGCCGTCGCCCACCGGGCCGACAAATACAAAGCCGACCTTGGTTTTGTCTTCAGCTATGGCAGTAGTTGCCAAACCCAGCGCCATGGCGGCGCTTGCCAGAAATGTAGTAATTTTCATGTGTTACTCCCCAAGTTGGTTCAGTTGTCCCCGTCTAATGCGAGGCATGGAATATCCGGCCGAGTGAGGCAGGTGCGCTGCTTTTGTCGGCGGAAAGGATCACAAGCACAAGGATCGTGATGATGTAGGGCGACATTGCCAGATACTCGACCGGGATGGCAACGCCCGCTGCCTGCAAATTCAGCTGCAACACGGTGATACCGCCGAACAAATAGGCACCCAGCAGGGCGCGCCATGGCTTCCAACTGGCGAAGACGACCAAGGCCAGGGCGATCCAGCCGACACCGGCTGTCATGCCCTCGGTCCACTGTGGCACCCGGATCAAGCTGATATAGGCCCCACCCAGCCCGGCACAGGCACCGCCGAACAGGATCGCCATGATGCGGATCTTGATCACCTTATAGCCAAGCGCATGTGCCGCATCGTGGTTTTCACCTACCGCGCGCAGGATCAGTCCGACGCGAGTGTATTTAAGCGTAGCCCAGACGGCCGCTGTCAAAGCGATGCCGACATAAAGGATCGGGTCATGCTGAAACAGGATCGGGCCAATCACCGGAATATCGCTGATCACCGGGATATGGATATCGCCCATGCTGGGGGGTTTGACCCCCACATAGCTTTGACCGAGCAGGGCGCTGAACCCTAAACCAAACAGAGTCAGCGCCAGGCCGCTGGCTACCTGATTGGCCAGCGCCACCTGCGTCAGCAGCACAAACAGCAGGGACAGTACTGCACCGCCTATGGCCGCGGCGACAAAGCCCAGCCAGGGCGACCCAGTCTCGACCGAGATCGCAAAACCGCTGATCGCGCCAACGATCATCATGCCCTCTACGCCAAGGTTCAGAACTCCTGCTTTTTCGACGACCAATTCACCGATCGCGGCCAGAAGCAGGGGAGTTGCAGCCACCATCAGTGACGCGACCAGAAGTACGGGATTAATCTCACCTAGGTCCATGATTACGCCACCTCGCTACGGGCCGCACGGATGCGGTAGTTGGTCAAAAGGTCGAAGGCCAGCAGGAAGAACAGCAGCATCCCCTGGAATACTTGAATAGCCGCGGCAGGAAGACCCATTTGGGACTGCGCAATTTCACCACCGATATAGGTCAACGCCATTAGACCACCGGCTAGCAGGATGCCCACCGGATGCAGTCGACCCAGAAAGGCCACGATGATCGCGGTAAAGCCATAGCCGACGTTAAAGTCGATGCTGACAACACCCGAGGGGCCCGAGACTTCGAACATCCCCGCCAGCCCGGCCAGTGCGCCTGACAGGCCAAGACAGAACAGGATCAGTCGTGCTGGGTTTACCCCGGCGAATTTGGCTGCGCGCGGGGCCTCACCCGTCAGGCGGATGTGAAAGCCCAGCATGTGCCGGTTCAGCAGGATATAGGAAAAGATCACGGCTATCAGTGCGGTCACAACGCCCCAATGCATCCCCGATCCTGCGATCAGCTCGGCATTATGCGCACTCTCATAGGATTGCAGATTGCGTGAACCCGGAAAACCGAACCCTTCGGGGTTTTTCAGTAGTCCCAGCGAGACCGAGGCCATCATCTGTTCAGCCACATATACCAGCATCAGCGAGACCAGAATTTCATTGGTGCCAAAGCGCACCTTCAGAAAGGCCGGAATAGAGGCCCAGAGCCAACCGCCAAGCGCACCTGCCATCACCATGATCGGAAAGACATACCAGGCATCCAGCGGGTAAAAGGCCAGCCCGGCCCCCGCACCAAAGATGGCGCCCATGATATACTGACCCTCGGCGCCGATGTTCCAGATACCGGCGCGGAAGCCTAACGACAGGCCAATCGCAATCAGCACCAACGGCGCGCCCTTCACCAGCAGCTGCGGGCGGTAATAAAAGGCGAATTCACCGAACAGAGGCTCCCAGAAAATGGTGCCGATGGCCTGAACCGGGTTTTTACCCAGGACGGCAAACAATATGCCGCCAAACAGCATCGTCGCCAATACCGCCACAAGCGGGGTCGCATAAGACCACGCCTTGGACGGCTGTGGCCGTTTCTCCAATACAATCATCTGCTCACACCCCCGTCGTCATATTTTGTTTTGCATCAGACATGGGCTACCTCCATGCCATGTGCACCGCCCATCATCAGGCCGATCTCATCCACGGTCAGACCCGTGGTTGTGCGTGGCGCGCTGAGCCTGCCTTCGTTCAGGGCGGCAAAGCTGTCCGAGATTTCCATCAATTCGTCCAGATCCTGGCTGATGCAGACCACCGCCGTGCCCTTGGCGGCAAGGTCCAGAATGGCCTGTCGGATCGACGCAGCGGCAGCGGCGTCCACCCCCCATGTGGGTTGGTTCACGACCAGTACATCGGGGTTCTGCAACACTTCGCGTCCGATCACGAATTTCTGTAGGTTGCCGCCTGACAATGACCGGGCCGCATTCTCGGGCCCTGGCGTGCGCACATCAAAGGCGCTGATGATCTTTTCAGCAAAGCTTTTGGTATCTGCCCATTTCAAGAACCCGTTGCTTTCCAACCCTTCGCGGACCGATCCGGTCAGCAGGGCGTTTTCGGTCAGGCTCATGTCTGGGGCGGCTGCATGTCCCAACCGCTCTTCGGGGGCGGTCAGTACGCCCAGCTTGCGCCGTGCGGTTGGGCCCAGTTTGCCAATCGGCTGGCCATCGAACTTGATCGCATCGGCAGCTGTCTGGATTTCGCCAGACAGGACACCCAGCAGTTCGTCCTGTCCGTTGCCGGCAACACCGCCAATTCCCAGCACTTCGCCTTTGCGAACTGTCATGTGGACATTCTTCAGCGCGGTGCCGAATTCAGACGGTGAGGGCACGGAAAGCCCGCTGACATCCAGCGCGACCTCGCCGAACTCGCGGCCTCCGCGCTCAGGTGTTTGCAGGGTTGAACCGACCATCAACTCGGCCATCTCCCGGGCCGAGGTTTCAGACGGAACGCATTCGCCCACATTCTTGCCCAAACGCAAGATCGTAGCGTGGTCGCATAGGGTGCGGATTTCTTCAAGCTTGTGCGAGATATACAGGATCGATGTGCCTTCAGACCGCAATTTATTCAGCGTTTCGAAAAGGATATCGACTTCTTGCGGAGTCAGAACACTGGTTGGTTCGTCCATGATCAAAAGCTTTGGATCCTGCAGAAGGCAGCGAATGATCTCAACCCGTTGGCGTTCCCCCGCAGACAGGTCGCCGACTGTACGAAAGGGGTCCAGCGGTAGGCCGTAGGTTTCCGAAACTTCCCGAATGCGCGAGGCCAGGTCGCCCATTGGCGGCGGGTTCTCCATCCCCAATGCGATGTTCTCGGCCACGTTCAGCGCGTCGAACAGCGAAAAATGCTGAAATACCATCGCGATTCCGTCAGCACGCGCGGCGCGCGGCTCGGGCGGAGCAAAGGGTTGGCCACGCAACAGCATGGTGCCGCTGTCGGGCTTCACCAAGCCATAGATCATTTTGACCAGCGTGGATTTTCCCGCGCCGTTTTCGCCCAACAGGGCATGAACTTCGCCCTCACCGATGTCAAAGGACACCTGATCATTGGCCACGACGCCGGGATAGGCTTTGGTCAGTCCTTGCAAACTTAGCAGTGGAGTGGTCACGCGCTCAGATCCTTCTTCAAATTGTTTTGCCCGATCGGGCGCAGCAGTTGTGATGCGACGCCCACGGCAATCATCTGCGGGTGCTTGCCCAGGCCCGGGTCGCCAATCGGGCAGGTGATCCGGCTGATCCGCTCGGGCGAGTGCCCCAGCGCTGCCAGCCGAGACCGGAACCGCGCCCATTTCGTAGCCGAGCCGATCAGCCCCGCAAAGCGGAAATCGTGCGAAAGCAGACGGTTGCACAATTCCAAGTCCAGATTGTGTGAATAAGTCAGCACCAGATGTTCAGCATCACGCGGCGCATGCCGAACCAGCTCCGCTGGTTTCGCGGCAGGGACGGCGGTGACTCCGTTCGGTACGGTTTCTGGAAACCGCTTGGATCCTGTATCGACCCAAGTGATTGCGAGATCGGGCAGCGGTGACAGGACATCCACCAGGGCGCGACCGACGTGACCCGCGCCCCAAACCCACAGTGCACGCGCTGGTTTGTGGACCGGCTCGACCATCCAGCCTTCGATCAGCTGTGCCTCTGGTGCAATCCCCTGTCCGCGGGCTTCGGTCAACAGGCGTTTGACCGACAGTGGCATGTCCTGGTTCGATGTTGGGCGCGCGATGATGCTGTCGTCCAGATCGTTGATGTTGTTGCGGTCATAGACCTCGCTTAGCAAGGAAACAGCGCCACCGCAGCACTGGCCCATGTCGGGGCCAAGCGCGTGATGGGTCAGGCGCGATTGGGCGGTTTGTATCCGCGCCGCTTCGGCTGCCTGAAACTCAAGTGTGCCGCCACCGATCGTGCCGGATTGCCCGTCCTGCCAGACCAGCATTGCGGCACCAACCTCGCGTGGGGACGAGCCCTTGATCCCGGCGATGACTACCCGGATCACGCGCCCATGGGTTTTGACCGCCTCCCTCAAAGTCTCAAGGTCAAATCCCATCAGTCGTCCCCCTTCATCCTTTGGACACCATGCCAGACTTCTTCTGCCGTGGCGGGGGCATCCAATGCGGGGTAGCCGTTTCCGCAGGCCGCCACCGCATTCGACAGTGCCAGCCAGGCGGATATCCCAAGCATGAATGGAGGTTCGCCTACTGCTTTCGAGCGATAGATCGTGTCCTCACGGTTTTCAGCCTCCCAAAGCGCAACGTTGAAGATGTCGGGGCGGTCGGAACAAGCCGGGATCTTGTAGGTCGATGGCGCATGGGTGCGCAGATTGCCTGTGCCATCCCAGACGAGTTCTTCGGTCGTCAACCAACCCGCGCCCTGCACATAGCCACCTTCGACCTGACCGATATCCAGCGCAGGGTTCAGCGACGCGCCCGCGTCATGCAGGATATCCGTGCGCAAGATGCGGTTCTCACCGGTTAGTGTGTCCACGGCAACTTCGGTGATCGAGGCGCCATAGGCGAAGTAGAAAAACGGACGACCTTGGCCTTTGATCCGGTCCCATTCGATCTTGGGTGTCTTATAGAAGCCGGTGGCCGAAAGGCTGATGCGGCCCTGATAGGTCAGCGCAGCCGCTTCGGCAAAGGTATAGCGTTCCTCACCAACCGATACATGACCATCCCCGAAGGTGACAGCCGACGGGTCGGCCTGATGTCGCTCGGCCAGATACTCTGCCATCCGGTCGCGGATCGTGTCACAGGCGGCTTTCACCGCCATACCGTTGAGATCGCTTCCCGAGGATGCCGCCGTTGCCGAGGTGTTCGGCACTTTGGCCGTGTCTGTGGCGGTGATCTTCACCATCTCTAGCGGAATACCAAAGCGTGAGGCGGCAACCTGGGCCACTTTTTGAAACAGCCCCTGGCCCATCTCGGTACCGCCATGGTTCAGGTGCACGGACCCGTCCTGATACACATGCACCAGCGCGCCGGCCTGATTCAGATGGGTCAGGGTGAAGGAAATGCCGAACTTGACCGGAGAGAAGGCGATGCCCTTTTTGATCACGCTGTTCTCGGCATTCCATTTCTGAATTGCTGCCTTGCGCGCGGCATAGTCGCTGGAATTCAACAAGGCTTCGGTCATGCCGTGAAGTTCGAAATCTTCGACTTCCATGCCATAAGGGGTGGTGTTTGGCGTATCGCCGCCACTGCGATCAGGGGCATGGTCATCGGTACCCGCCGGGGCAGCGTAATAGTTCCTGCGGCGCAGCTCGACCGGGTCCAGACCCAACTCATGCGCGGCGTGGTCCATGACGCGTTCGATTCCAACCATACCCTGAGGGCCTCCAAACCCCCGATAGGCGGTGGCAGATTGGGTGTTGGTTTTCAGCCGGTGACTTTCGATCCGCGCATTGGGCAGCAGATACGCATTGTCGGAATGCAGCATCGCCCGGTCCGCGACGGGCAGCGACAGGTCTTGTGCCCATCCGCATATGGCGTGGTGCAGAAAGGATACCCCCTGAATATGCCCGTCCTGATCGAACCCGGCCCTATAGCAAATGCGAAAGGCATGCCGCTTACCGGTGATGATCATGTCGTCATCGCGGTCATAGCGCATCTTGCAGGCTGTGCCGGTTGCCCGCGCAGCCACTGCGCAGGAAACAGCCAGAGCGTTGCCCTGGCTTTCCTTGCCCCCGAACCCGCCGCCCATGCGCCGGGTTTCAACGCGCACAGCATGCATGGGAACACCCAGAGCCTCTGCCACTTTGTGCTGAATCTCAGTCGGGTGCTGGGTCGAGCTATGGACCAGCATATCAGCACCCTCATTCGGCACCGCCAGTGCGGCTTGACCTTCCAGATAGAAATGCTCTTGCCCGCCAAGCTCAAAACTGCCTTCGATCACATGCGCCGCGCCTGCGATGGCGGCGTCTGCATCACCTTTGGTGTAGATGCGCGGGCCGTCCTCGAACCGACTGTCGGCGGCCAGCGCCTCTTCAATCGTCAGAATTGGCGTTTCTTCAGCATAGTCGATCTTGCCCAGTCGTGCAGCTTTGCGCGCGGCCAGATGGCTGGTGGCGACAACCAGAAATACGGGCTGCCCGATATAGTGGACAGAGCCGTCCGACAACAAAGGTTCATCGTGAATGGACGGTGAGACATCATTCGCAAAGGGCAGGTCTTCGGCGGTCATCACCATGACGACACCGTCGGCGGCCTTGACTGCAGACAGGTCAATCGCGGCGATTGTGCCCTTGGCGATGGGGCTGAGACCAAAGGCCAGATGCAACGTGCCTTTTGGTGTTGGGATATCGTCCACATAGCGGGCCGAACCGGAGACATGCAGCGGCGCGGCGTCATGAGGCAGTGGTTTTGTCACGCTCATGCCGACACCTCCAGCACATTGGTTGCCTGGCCCTGATCTTCAAGGAAATAACGCTCCAGCATCGCTTTCGCCGTCTCAAGGCGGTAATGAGCCGAGGCGCGCATATCTGACATTGGCGCGTAATCCTCGGCAAACATCGTCAGAGCGGATTGAACGGTAGCAGCCGTCCATGGCTTGCCGGTCAACGAAGCTTCGACTTGAGTGGCGCGTTTCGGAACGCCCGCCATGCCGCCAAATGCGATGCGCGCCTGAGTGACGGTACCTTCTGCAACGGTAATGTTGAAACACCCACAAACGGCCGAAATATCCTGATCAAACCGTTTGCTGAGCTTGTAGCATTTCAACCGATCCGCCTGGCGCGGGAAGCTTACGGCTTCGACGAATTCTCCGGGTACGCGATCCTGTTTTCCATAGTCGATGAAGAACTTTTCCAAGGGCAGCGTTCGCCTTGTGTCGCCTTTGCGCAGGTGCAGGCTGGCGCCCAGGGCAATCAGTGCAGGCGGGTTGTCACCGATTGGTGACCCATTGGCGATATTACCGCCTACGGTTGCGGCGTGCCGCACCTGTACGCTGGCATAGCGGCGGATCATTTCAGCATAAGAGGGGTGCAGATCCCCCAGCGCTTCGCCCATGCGGTTCATATCGACCATGGCACCAAGGCGAATTTCATTGTCAGTAACCGTGATCTGTTTCAGATCATCGCAACCGTTCATGAAGATTACTGTTTTCAGGTTGCGCAACTGTTTGGTGACCCAAAGGCCTACATCGGTCGCGCCAGCGACCAGGGTGGCCTCTGGGTGTTCGGCATAAATGGCGGCAAGCTCGTCCGAGGACCGCGGCAGCATAGGAGACGCGGCGGGTGCTGCGTCAGGCTTGTCCTTGACCCAGACGGGAACAGGGTGCTTTTCGACGGCTTTGGCGGCACGGATAATCGGCGCATAGCCCGTGCATCGGCACAGGTTCCCGGCCAGCTGTGTGTCGTGATCGGTTGCACCATTCGCATGCCCGGCCACCATCGACATTACAAAGCCGGGGGTGCAAAAGCCACATTGCGACCCGTGCAGATCAACCATTGCCTGCTGTACCGGGTGGGCCTTCCCGTCCGGGCTGCTGGCGCCTTCGACGGTGCGCACCGCTTTGCCGTGGAGCTGAGGCAGGAACAGAATGCAGGAGTTCAGAGCTTTGGCTCCTCCCTGATCCGTCACCATGACAGTGCAGGCACCGCAATCACCTTCGTTGCAGCCTTCTTTGGTGCCGGTCAGAGAGCGATCCTCGCGCAGCCAATCCAACAAGGTGACTGTCGGATCGACATTCGCCAACTCCACTGTCTCTCCGTTCAGAAGAAACGTGATATCCATTCGTGAAACCCGTCGCGTTACCGAATTGCGCCTCTGAATGCTCTCCTTCGATGCGACGTAGAAAGAGTGCGGGCGGATAGCTTGCCACTAGATGTTAGAAACAGCGCAGCCAATCTGGCAAGAAAAACCGCGCTTCTGATGTATCATTTCATTGGTCCGATCCTTGTGTTTCATGTGGTTTCGATGTTCATCACATTGAAAATAAAAGGTTTTGTAGCATGTTTCACCCTCAGAGTCCGAAGCACCTTATGGATTTCCCGAACAATCAGCGCCTGTTTTTTTGGCAATCCGAACCTAAGGTTCAGGCTTTTGTACCATCACTGGCTGCGATAGCGTGGGCGGCATGAGCAGCACTCCACGATTCATCCACCTCCGCGTTCACACCGAATATTCCCTGCTGGAAGGCGCCGTGCGGCTGAAAAAGCTGCCTGGTCTGTGTGAAAAGCTTGAGATGCCCGCCGTCGCCGTCACGGACACCAACAGCATGTTCTCTGCGCTGGAGTTTTCGGTCACCGCCAGCGGGGCGGGTGTTCAGCCGATCATGGGGTGCCAGGTCGACCTGACCTACCTGCAGGCGCAACCGGGCGAGAAAGCGAAAGCCCCCGCGCCGCTGGTGCTGCTGGCGCAGTCAGAGGTCGGGTATGAAAACCTAATGAAGCTCAGCTCTTGCCTGTATGTGGACAAGGGCGGGCAGTTGCCGCAGGTGACATTGGATGAACTGACAGAGCGCTCGGATGGTCTGATCTGCCTGTCTGGCGGCCCCGACGGACCGGTGGGTCGCTTGTTGCAGCAAGGGCAGCGCCCAGCGGCCGAGGTCTTGGTGGATCGCCTTGCAACCATGTTCCCGGATCGTCTGTATGTCGAATTACAGCGCCATCCAGGCGAGGGTGGTCAGCCCGAGGCCGAACGTCTGACCGAGCGCGGCCATGTTGAAATGGCCTATGCCAAGAACCTTCCGCTGGTGGCTACCAACGATGTCTACTTCCCGACCACGGACATGTACGAAGCGCATGATGCGTTGATCTGTATTGCCGAGGGCGCTTATGTCGATCAGCAGGATGGCCGCCGCCGTCTGACCGCACAGCATTATTTCAAGTCGCAGCAGGAAATGGCGACCCTGTTCGCCGATCTGCCCGAAGCAATCGAAAACACGGTCGAGATCGCCAGGCGCTGTGCGTTCATGGCCTATCGCCGCGATCCGATCCTGCCGAAATTCGCCGATGACGAGGTGGCCGAGCTGCGCCGCATCGCCAATGAAGGTCTGCAGAAACGTCTGGCCGTGATCCCGCATGCGGTAACCCCTGAAGAGTATCAGAAGCGGCTGGATTTCGAACTGGACATCATCGAGGGCATGGGGTTTCCCGGTTATTTCCTGATCGTTGCCGATTTCATCCAATGGTCAAAGGATCAGGACATCCCGGTTGGGCCGGGGCGGGGCTCGGGCGCGGGGTCGCTGGTGGCCTATGCGCTGACGATCACCGACCTTGATCCGTTGCGTTATTCGCTGCTGTTCGAACGTTTCCTGAACCCTGAACGGGTATCGATGCCTGACTTCGATATCGACTTCTGCATGGACCGCCGCGAAGAGGTGATCCGCTACGTGCAGCAGAAATATGGGCGCGACAAGGTTGGGCAGATCATAACTTTTGGCGCGCTGCTGTCGAAGGCCGCCGTGCGTGACATCGGGCGGGTTTTGCAGATGCCATACGGGCAGGTGGATCGCCTGTCCAAGATGATCCCGGTCGAAGGGGTGAAACCCGTCTCGATTGAAAAGGCGCTTAAAGACGAACCGCGTCTGCGTGAAGAGGCGCGTAATGAAGAGGTTGTGGACCGTCTGCTGACTTATGGCCAGCAGGTCGAGGGGCTGTTGCGAAACGCGTCGACCCACGCGGCTGGTGTGGTGATTGGCGACCGTCCGCTGGATGCGCTGGTGCCGCTGTATCAGGATCCGCGTTCCGACATGCCTGCGACCCAGTTCAACATGAAATGGGTAGAACAGGCCGGGCTGGTCAAGTTCGACTTTCTGGGTCTGAAGACACTGACCGTGATCCAGAATGCGATGGATCTGATCTTCAAATCCGGGCGCGACCTGCACATCGCTGCTGACGGAACCGAGCTGTACGAAGCCGCCGAGGGGGCGGCGAACCAGATTAACGCCATCCCGCTGGATGATGAAGCGACTTACAAACTCTACTCAGCGGCCAAGACCGTAGCGGTGTTCCAGGTGGAATCCTCGGGCATGATGGATGCGCTCAAGCGGATGAAACCGGATTGTATCGAGGATATCATCGCCCTCGTCGCGCTATACCGTCCGGGCCCGATGGAGAACATCCCCAAGTTCTGCGAGGTCAAGAACAAGCTGAGCGAACGGGACACGCTGCACCCTTCCATCGACCATATCCTTGACGAAACCCAAGGCATTATCGTCTACCAGGAACAGGTTATGCAGATCGCTCAGGAAATGGCGGGCTATAGCCTTGGCGGAGCGGATTTGCTGCGCCGCGCGATGGGTAAGAAAATTCAGGAGGCGATGGACGCAGAGCGGCCTAAGTTCCTCAAAGGCGCTGCTGAGAATGACGTGGACGAGGCTAAGGCGACCGAGGTCTGGAACCTGTTGGATAAATTCGCCAACTATGGCTTCAACAAATCCCACGCTGCCGCCTATGCCGTGGTCAGCTATCAGACCGGCTGGTTGAAGGCGAACCACCCGGTCGAGTTCATGGCCGGGGTCATGAACTGCGATATCCATCTGACTGACAAGCTGGCGGTTTACTTCGAGGAAGTCCGCAAAGGGTTGGAACTGCCTTACATACCGCCCTGCGTGAACCGCTCGCAATCCACGTTTGACGTGGTGGATCAGCATCTGGTTTACGCGCTGGGCGCGTTGAAAAACGTCGGCGTTGAGGCGATGAATTTGGTAGTAGAAGGACGTGCAGGCAAACCGTTCGTCAACCTCTTCGACTTTGCCCGCCGCGTTGATCTGAAGAAGGTCGGCAAGCGGCCCTTGGAAATGCTGGCGCGTGCTGGCGCGTTTGATGAACTCGACAAGAACCGCCGCCGCGTCTTCGAAAGCCTTGATCCGCTGGTGCAATATTCAGCTGCGATCCACGATCAGAAGAACTCGAACCAGGTATCGCTGTTCGGCGAGGCGGGCGACGACCTGCCCGAGCCACGCCTTTCGCCGACGCCGGACTGGTTGCCTGCCGAGCGTTTGAGCGAAGAGTTCAAGGCCATCGGATTTTACCTGTCCGGCCACCCGCTGGATGATTATATGCCTGCCCTAAAACGCAAGCAGGTACTGACACTGGATGAGGTGATGGAAAAGGCACGCTCGGGTCCGCTGATCGCCAAGATGGCCGGTGTAGTGGCTGGGCGGCAGGAACGGAAATCTGCGCGCGGAAACCGGTTTGCCTTTGCCCAACTTTCTGACCCTACAGGTGCCTATGAGGTCACACTGTTTTCCGAAACGCTGGAGAAATCCCGTGAGTTTCTGGAAACCGGTGCACAGGTGGTGCTGACCGCCGAAGCAACGATGGAGGCCGATCAACTCAAACTGCTAGGCCGGTCCGTCGGGCGGGTAGATGCGGTCGTGGCCGAGGCAGGGGCGACCGGGCTGCGCATTTTTGTTGATCAGTCGCAGGTTCTGCCCACAGTTGCCAAAGTTCTGGAAGATGCCGCTGGCGCAGCCAAGGGGGCTGCGAAAGGGCCTATCCATCTGTGCCTGCTTGATCCTGGCCTGCCGGGAGATGTCGAGATGGACCTTGGCCAGGAATTCCCGATCAACCCGCAGATCAAAGGGGCGATCAAGTCGCTGGACGGCGTGATGTCGGTCGAGGAAATCTGACCGCCCCTGAAAAGTTGCCTGACATTCGCCCGCCGGATAGTCTGAAGACAGAATGAGATTTTCTGGTGATGCCGCAGGAGGGCAACCATATGACGATCCCACATTTAGGTTTTCGAACATTGATATTGGCCGCGTCGATGGCCTTGGTCACCGCCGGGTCGGCGGTGGCGGACGACAAGAAGAAAAAGAACACCATCGAAGGCGCGTTGATCGGGGCGGGCGTCGGTGCTTTGATTGGTGATGGCAAGGGCGCGGCAATCGGCGGCGTGGCCGGGGCCTTTATTGGACATAACTGGAAATGACTGCGATGCGTTTGACCCAAATGAAAACCGCTCTCGCAAGCCTGTGCAT
Organism: Ruegeria sp. CDSA241; assembly: GCF_059611265.1. Taxonomy (NCBI): domain Bacteria; kingdom Pseudomonadati; phylum Pseudomonadota; class Alphaproteobacteria; order Rhodobacterales; family Roseobacteraceae; genus Ruegeria; species Ruegeria sp. CDSA241. Next base: position 19,746 of record NZ_JBXWPF010000019.1, on the reverse strand, counting down.
GATCGTTCCGGGCATGGCCATCGCAGACGAAGCTGCTGAACAAATGGTTCAGGACGCATTGCCCGTCATGTATCATACCTGTGCAACGGTGGTTGAAGAGTCGGACGGTGATGAGACCTATATCTTTGCGGTTGTCGAGAAGATGACAGCACTGTCGATCTATAACCGCCAGATTGATATCAATGATCACGCAAGCACGGACGAGGACAAAGCGAAACTGAGCGAGACCTTCATAGCCGCATTGAGAGAGGGCTGCGCCGAGGACCAGCATGCCCTGTTGGGCGGGGTTGTCGACAATGCGGTGAAAACGACGCTCGGCTTGTAATCGCTCAATAATGCGGCGGGCGTTCGTCTCCGAGGATGATGCCGCCTGATCCTTCTTGTGCCCGTTCACCTTCGCGGCGCATCAGCACCTCAACCCGGCGGGTCAAGTTGTCGATCTCATCCTGCTGGCGCGTGACGATTGTGTTCAGATCTTCGACCGTGCGGGTCAGATGGGCGATTTGCTCTTCCAGATGTTGCATTGGAAACTCCTGTCTCGCGCCGGTCATAACGGCACCGGCTGTGCAAGGCCAGCGAAAGCGCGCCTTGCCCCGAAACGGGCCATGGGATAGACCGCGCGCGGAACACTTAACGCCCAAGGACGCCCCAAATGGCCAAGCCCAAGAAACAGCCCCGCCCCAAGGCCGTAACGCCGAAGGGGTTTCGCGACTATTTTGGCGAGGAAGTCACGCAGCGCACCGAGATGCTGCGGACTATCGCGGGTGTCTATCATCGCTATGGCTTTGATGCTTTGGAGAGCAGCGCGGTCGAAACGGTCGAAGCGCTGGGCAAGTTCCTGCCTGACGTGGATCGCCCGAACGAAGGCGTCTTTGCCTGGCAGGAATTCGATGAGAACGACAAAGGCGATTGGATGGCCCTGCGCTATGACCTGACCGCGCCATTGGCCCGCGTCTATGCGCAACACCGCAACGATCTACCGACACCTTATCGCCGCTATGCGATGGGTCCGGTCTGGCGCAACGAAAAGCCAGGTCCAGGGCGGTATCGCCAGTTTTATCAATGTGATGCGGATACGGTGGGTACCGCATCAATGGCGGCGGATGCCGAGATTTGCGCCATGTTGTCGGATACGCTGGAAACCGTGGGCATCCCGCGCGGTGACTATCTGGTGCGGGTGAACAACCGCAAGGTTTTGAATGGTGTGCTCGAGGCGATGGGCCTGGGCGAAGACGCCGCCGCCCGTGACAGCGTGCTGCGCACCATCGACAAGTTCGATAAGGTGGGCGAAGCAGGCGTACGCGAATTGCTGACCAAGGGTCGTCTGGACGCGTCAGGTGCCTTCATCGACGGCGTGGGTCTAAGCGATGATCAGGCAGAACCGGTCATCGCCTTCCTGACCTCCAAAGCTGCAGATACCGCAGGAACGCTGGCCAATCTGCGTGCCGCCGTGGGTGACAGCCAAATCGGTGCGGATGGCATTGGCGAACTGGAACAGATCGGGACCTTGCTGGAAGCCGGCGGCTATGGCGCGGATCGGATCGAGATTGACCCATCGGTCGTGCGTGGGTTGGGCTATTACACCGGTCCGGTCTATGAGGCCGAGTTGACCTTTGATATCTTTGACGAGAAAGGCCGCAAGCGGCAGTTCGGCTCTGTCGCAGGCGGCGGGCGCTATGACGATCTGGTCAAGCGTTTCACTGGACAGGAAGTGCCCGCGACCGGTGTCTCCATTGGTGTCGACCGCCTGTTGGCTGCTCTGCGCGAAAAGGGGCGGATCAGCGCACAGGCCAAGGGGCCGGTGGTTGTCACCGTGATGGATCGCGACCGCATGGCGGATTATCAGGCCATGGTGGCCGAGCTGCGCAATGCAGGTATCCGGGCCGAGGTGTATCTGGGCAACCCCAAGAACTTTGGCAATCAGCTGAAATATGCGGACAAACGGAACTCACCCATTGCGGTGATCGAAGGCGGCGACGAAAAGGCGAACGGGATCGTGCAGATCAAGGACCTGATCCTTGGTGCCAAGATCGCCGAAAGCGCCACGCTTGAGGAATGGAAAGAACGCCCCAGCCAGTTCGAGGTGCCGCGCGGTGATCTGGTCGCCAAGGTGCGCGAAATTCTGGACAATCAGGACTGAGCCATGGCCAACCGTACTCAGATACAGGCGCGCGCCGCGATGATGCGCGTGCGTTTCGAGACCGCAGGTGCCCGGGTTGTTGATCCGCCTCTGTTGCAACCGGCTGAAACGTTGCTGGACCTCTATGGGGAAGACATTCGCGCCCGTGCTTACGTGACCTCGGATGCGCTGCATGGTGAACAAATGCTGCGCCCGGATTTCACGCTGCCGGTGGTGCAGATGCACATGTCCGACGGTGCCGAACCGGAGCGCTATACCTACTTGGGTGAGGTGTTTCGAAGGCAGGAACACGATCCGGATCGAGCGAATGAATATATCCAGGTCGGGTATGAGGTGTTTGATCGAACCGATCCGGCCAGTGCCGATGCCGAAGTGTTTTCGCTGTTTGCGCTGCAACTGCGTGGGTTGCCCCTGCGGGCGGCAACCGGAGATATCGGTATCCTGACCGCTGCTGTCCAGGGGCTGAGGACTTCCGACCGGCGCAAGGCGGCCCTGATGCGCCATCTGTGGCGGCCCCGCCGTTTTCGCGTCTTGCTGGACCGTTTCGCTGGGCGCAAGCCGGGGCCTGAAGGACGCAAGACCTTACTCGAGGCTGCTGACCCCTTGGCAACCGACGCGCCTATGATCGGCAAGCGTCGCGCCTCTGAAATTCAGGCGCGGATCGAAGCCCTGCGTGAGGATCGTGATACCCCACCGATTTCCGACAACGAATTGGCCGGGTTGGAAACCCTGCTGAACGTCCGCGAAACCATGCCCTTTGCGCTTGAACAGCTGCGCGACGTGGCGGTGGACTTGCCGCAGATCACCCCGGCACTGGACCGGCTTGAGGCGCGGATCGCGGCCTTGCAAGCGCGCGGCGTGGATGTGGACAGGTTGGATTTCGAAGCGTCTTATGGCCGGACCTCGATGGAGTATTATGACGGGTTTGTCTTTGGTTTCTACGCCGAGGGCCGGCCGGATTTGCCACCCATTGCCACTGGGGGGCGCTATGATGCACTGACCCGCCACTTGGGCAAAGGGGCAGAAATCCCTGCAGTTGGCGGCGTGCTGCGCCCGGACCTGATGCTGGAGATTGAGGAGGACGCCCAATGAGCCTGAAACTGGGCGTGCCTTCAAAGGGCCGGTTGATGGAAAAGACCTTTTCGTGGTTCGAAAAGCGCGGCATCACCCTGTCTCGCAGTGGGTCGGACCGCGAATATGCCGGTAAGGTGGAAGGGATCGAGGGTGTCTCGCTGATCCTGTTATCGGCGGGGGAAATTCCGCGTGAATTGGCTGCTGGTCGCATTCATCTTGGCGTCACCGGAATTGATCTGGTGCATGAAAAACTGCCGCGCTGGGAACAGCAGGTCGAAGAAGTATCTCCGCTTGGGTTTGGCAAGGCCGATCTGATCATCGCTACGCCAGCCTGCTGGGTCGACGTGGACACGCTTGATGACCTTGACGCGGCGGCAGCGGCTTTTCGCAAGACCCACGGCCACCGCCTGCGGATTGCCACCAAATACCACCGGTTGGTGCGTGAATTTCTGACAGATGCGGGCGTGGCCGATTATACGCTGATCGACAGCCAGGGGGCGACCGAAGGCACGGTAATGAATGAAACCGCCGAAGCGATTGCCGATATCACGTCAACGGGGGAAACTCTGCGCGCCAACCACCTGAAAATCCTGACAGACGGGCTGATCCTGCAATCGCAAGCAACCCTATGGCGCAGCCGGGTGGCCAAGTATACGGACGAAGACAAGGATGTTCTGACTGAGGTGCTCGACCGTCTGGCCTGATTACAGCACGCCGATATCCGCCAGCGCGCGGTTTAGATCATCGGGCAGGGCATCGTCCTGCGCGCGGGTTTTTGGCAGATCGGCGGGGGTGTCCTCGGGCTTGAGATAACGCCACCCCTGAAAGGGGCGCTTCAGGGCGTTCTGGGTGCGATGAACCTCAGGATCCAGAATAATGGCGCAGCGGCGAATGCCGTCATCCCCGATCACTTCGTCCATTCGTAGGATGCGCTGACGGCATTGCACAACGCCTTTGATCACCCAATAGATTGATCCGCCATTCAGAATCTCTGCCTCGCGTTTGGGCCACATGCGTGTCACGTGGCGCGGCAATCCGTCCTCGTAAAGAGGCATGCGACTCTCCTGCCATGCGATCAGCGTGTCGACGCTTTCTGATCCGACGGACAGTTTTATGAGGTTTACGTACTTATCCACAGCTTTCCCACAGAGTCGTCCCAAGGCTACCTTTATATTGTAGCCTTCTGCACCGCTTCATCAAGGTGTTGTGGTGAAGGTGCGAATTGGGCTAATCTGGATACCTCTTTCAAGACAGGGAATCACCAATGAGCCGCTTTGCCGCCCCCATCGCCGAGCAGATCTGGGACATGAAATACCGCTTTAAACAGGCGGATGGAACGCCCATAGACCAAACGGTTGAAGACAGCTGGCGCCGTATCGCTCGCGATCTGGCCCGCGTGGAACAGGACCCTGCTCATTGGGAAGACAAGTTCTTTGAGGCGTTGGAGGATTTCAAATATCTGCCCGCCGGACGCATCACCGCCGGTGCGGGCACTGCACGCCGGGTGACCCTGTTCAACTGTTTTGTCATGGGAACCATACCAGACAGCATGGGCGGTATTTTCGATATGTTGAAAGAGGCCGCCCTGACCATGCAGCAGGGTGGGGGGATCGGCTATGATTTCTCAACCATTCGTCCGCGTGGGGCGGATGTACACGGGGTGGCCGCGGACGCCTCGGGGCCGCTGAGCTTTATGGATGTGTGGGACGCGATGTGCCGCACGATCATGTCTGCGGGGTCGCGCCGCGGGGCGATGATGGCGACCATGCGCTGCGATCATCCCGATATCGAACAGTTCATCACCGCCAAATCCGACCCGGCCCGTCTGCGCATGTTCAACATGTCGGTTCTGGTGACAGATCCGTTTATGGAGGCAGTCAAGGCCGATGGCCCGTGGGAACTGGTGTTTGATGGCAAGGTCTATCACACCATCCAGGCCCGCGATCTATGGAACAAGATCATGCAGGCCACTTACGACTATGCCGAGCCAGGTGTGATCTTCATCGATCGGATCAATGCCGCCAACAACCTCAGCTATGTCGAGACCATCGCGGCGACGAACCCCTGCGGCGAACAGCCCCTGCCGCCTTATGGCGCCTGCCTGCTGGGCTCGATCAACCTGGCGCGTTTGGTGACCGGACCGTTCGAGGATGCCGCTCATCTGGATGAGGCCGCGCTGAAAGAGCTGGTCGCCACCGCCGTTCGCATGATGGACAATGTGGTCGACGCCTCGAAATTTCCGCTGGCCGAACAAGAGGCTGAGGCGCAAGACAAACGCCGCATTGGTTTGGGTGTCACCGGGCTGGCCGATGCACTGTTGATGCTGGGTCTACGCTATGGCTCTGACGAGGCGGCGCGTCAGACCGAGCGCTGGTTGCACGCAATCGCCCGCGCCGCGTATCTGGCGTCGGTCGATTTGGCAAAGGAAAAGGGGGCGTTTCCCTTGTTCGAAGCCGAGAAATACCTGGCCAGCGGCACAATGCTGCAGATGGATGACGACGTACGCAATGCGATCCGCGAACACGGCATCCGCAACGCGCTGCTGACGTCGATTGCCCCGACGGGGACGATATCCCTGTACGCGGGCAACGTCTCTTCGGGGATCGAACCGGTCTTTGCCTATGCGTATACGCGCAAGGTCCTGCAAAAAGATGGCTCACGCACCGAAGAAGAAGTCGTGGATTACGCCGTTCAGATGTGGCGCGACAAGTTTGGTGATAAGGACCTGCCCGACTATTTCGTCAACGCGCAGACGCTGCCTCCGTCTGATCATGTCAAGATGCAGGCGGCGGCACAGAAATGGATCGACAGCTCGATTTCCAAGACGATCAACTGCCCCGAGGATATCAGCTTTGACGCTTTCAAAGATGTCTACATGCAGGCCTGGGATCAGGGCTGCAAAGGGTGCACGACCTATCGCCCCAACGATGTGACGGGGTCGGTTCTGACCGTATCAGAGAGTGCCGACAAAGCTCCTGGAGAAAGTGCGGATGCGCCGCACGAGGTTGATGGCGGTGATGTCATCTATATGTCCGAACCGCTGGACCGCCCACAATCGCTAGAGGGGTCAACATATAAGTTGAAATGGCCCGACAGCGAGCATGCGATTTACCTGACCATAAATGACATCGTCATTGGCGGCCGCCGTCGTCCGTTCGAGGTCTTCATCAACTCCAAGAACATGGAGCATTACGCATGGACGCTTGCGCTGACCCGCATGATCTCGGCCGTGTTCCGTCGGGGCGGTGATGTGTCCTTTGTGGTCGAGGAACTCAAGGCGGTGTTCGACCCGCGCGGCGGGGCCTGGGTGAAAGGCAAATACATCCCCTCGATCCTGGCCGCGATTGGCGGAGTGATCGAGCAGCACTTGATCAATATCGGCTTCCTTGAGGGCGAAGGGATGGGGCTGAAATCCGACCCTCAGGCGCAAGTGGTCAACCTCGACGGCCCCCGCGGCAAAGCCTGCCCGTCCTGCGGTCAGTTCGACATGGTGATGATCGAAGGATGCATGACCTGCCGTAGCTGCGGTCACTCTAAATGCGGGTGAGCTGAAGTAGTGGATTCTGTTGTTGGTACACCAAGCAATTGAGACCCAAATCAGCGATTTTTTCGCCCAAAGACAAGGTCTTTGTCGGCCAAGTATCAAAATCCCCTTGTTATCATAGGGGCGGGAAAGCGTTTGATTTTCTTAACAGATGCTTTCTCAGCCAGTATCAATAGTACGAAGGTATTGACGTGCGTCCGGCAATAGGGCTGTTTCATTCTATGACGACATCACAGCATATCTTTCTCATACGATTTCTCTGATCTGCCCCTGTTAGGGCCGACCGTTGGCTGCTTCTCAATTCTACTCTTCTTCGCACGTTGTCGGTCGGTTTTTCTCACTGGATAGATGAGGGAACTGCTATGAAGACCATCAAACTCCTACTCGCCACTGATCCCAATTTTAAAAAAGATGCTCTTATGCATCGGTTCACTGAATATTTGAAGAAATTGCGCAAAACGCGGCTAGCCAGAGAATTCATCGGAGACGATGAACATTCGGTCGATCTCGGCGGAGATGATTTCGATAAAGTTGCTCGCGAACTATCGGATGGTGTCGCGCTAACTTGAGATGACAAGCGGCGCATCAAAAATCTAGTTCAGCGCATCCCAAAACACAGGGCTGAAGCCTCAGGTCTTAGGCATCCTTCGGAGAAAGAAATCTAACGACTGCGCCCACTAATGAATGAGGTTCGCTTGGTGGAGCCGAGAGACGAGCACTGGGTGGACGAGACAGTATCTTCTTTACATGAAGAAATGCCGTGGATGTCTGCCGACACCAATGAGGGCTGGCACGCGTTGCGGCGCATCTCTAGTATCAAAGATACAATCTCGTTGCCGAAGGACAGGTCCGTGTACATATAGTCGGTGAGAAAGCTCCATTTCCCGTTACTGGCGGCAAAGGCTCCCATAAAGGCAAAGTCCAGATTCTCAAGAGCGTCGCCAAACATGAGTGCGCCCTTGATCTGCCCTGAGGGTGTATCGATTGCGGTTTTGGTCTCGGGCGCGAACAGGTAGATCGTTGCCTCGTAGTTCCAGTCAGTATTCTGAGCAGACGCGGGCCCGGATGCCGGCAACTGCCGGCACGATTGCGGTCAAGATCGTTTTCATAGGCAGTGCCTTTTGAGCTAATGTTTCATTGTGTGCAGGGTGGCTTCAGGGATAGCAGAAGCTGAGCAGCTCAGCGGTCCGCTCTGAGGTTCCGGATTCTGGCAAGAGCAGTCACTCGCTATCTCCTTGCGGCACAGGTTTTCCTTCCAGCTCTGCCTGTGCGGCCAGAAGTGCGGGATGTTCCGGATTGGCTGACAGAGCTTCTGCCACAACCGCGGCGGCAGCAACGCGTCCTTGGGTTGCCGCTGTGATCCTGGCCAGCATCATCCATGCATCCAGCCGTTGCGGATCCAGCCGCACCACCTCGCGGAACGCGGATGTGGCCATGCCCATGTTGCGCATGGCCAGTGCCACACCGCCCAGTTGGAGGTGGGTTTCAGGAAAATCGAGCCGGTTTGCCATGGCATCCTGCCATTCAGCCATGGCGGCTTGCAGCTCTCTGGCGGTTCCGTTCTGGAGGCGGTTCTCCGTATCACCCAGCATCGCGCGGGCAGCGGCCATGCGCACATTGCGGGCAGGGTCGGCAAATACAGCGGCCAGGCGCTTGCCCCTTTCCTGAAGCGGTGCAAGGCGCTGCAGAGAGGCCGCGGCAGCGCGGACAAGCGGATCCGGGTCCCGCAGCAGGTCCGTCAGCCTAGCGGCGAACAGCGGGTCGTTGGACTGCTCCAGAAGCCAGAGCGCAGTGGCCCGCACGATGCCCGGCTGGCTGGTATTCTGCGCAAGCGCTGTCAAGTCGCCGGCGGCCGCTGCCGCATCGGCACGTCCCCGCGCCAGCACCTCCCCGTAATGTCGGCCACGATTTCTGTCGTCCGGATACCAAGCGGAAATCTGTGCAGCTGCCCAAGCTGCGTCCTGGCCGCCGTGGCAGGCGGTGCAGGCATCCGGTGCTCCCGTCACCGGCGAAAGATCCGGCCGGGGAATGCGGAAGGAGTGATCGGCGCGCCAGTCGTTGCCCATGTAGACGCGTTCTGGCATGTGGCAGGACTGGCACTTCGCTCCGGCGCTGTTTTCCGGGTGGAAGTGATGTGCAGGGCTGTCGTAGTCCGCTGCTGTGAGTGTTGGGAAATCCGGATTGCCCGCCGCGCTGTGGCATTGGGTGCAAAGGCCGTTGCCTTCTGCCTTCAGCTCCAGACTGTGCGCGCCGTGGCAATTCAGGCAAGTCACGCCCCGAGCATGCATCTTAGATTGCAGAAAGGAGCCGTAGACATAGACCTCGTCCTGGATCTGCCCGTCCGCGTGGTAAAGTCCTGGGCGCAAAAGTGCGAGCGTGTAGGCATCATGAAAACGCGTGCCTGGCACCGGGTTGCCGTCCAAGTTGGCCTCGCGTCTGGAATGGCACGTCGCACATTGTTCAACTGCCTGCCGAGGATCGGCGAAATCCACAGGAAATCCATGGTTTGCGGGCGGCGGTGTCCTTGTCGTTTCCCATGTATCAGCCCAATCAACGTGGTCCTTTCCCGGTCCGTGGCAGGCCTCGCAGCCAACGCCTATTTCGACCTGGGTTGATGCATAGCTTAAACGGCTTGCGTCGTAGTTTTTGCGGAACCCGGTGGCGTGGCACTCTGCACAGCGCGCATTCCAGGTCTTGTAGGGACCTGTCCAATGCAGACCATCCAACGGAGGCAGGGTCTGGTCCGGATAAAGGTGGAACCACTTCTCCTCTTCGGTGTCCCAGGCCACGTCAAAACTCTGCAGTTGCCCCGGTTCGGTCTCGAGAAGATATTGCTGCAGCGGTTCGATCCCCGCAACCGAATGCACTTGGTATTCCGCCTGCGATCCATCCTTTTCGATCACCTCGACGTAGTATTCGCCCTCCGCTCCTGTCTGAAACCGGGCAGTCATACCGTCATGGTGAAAGGCCGTTCCGCCGAAGTCACCTGCGACCGTCTCCCGCGACGGCGTTGTCCAGGCCTGAGCGTGATGCGATCCTGCCCAGCCTGCGGCACTGTCCTTATGGCAACCGGTGCAACGATCCGACCCCAAGTAGCCATCAAGGCTCTGGGCCATCGCTGGCAGACCCAGCAGCAAGAGAAGGATCAAGACTACAATCTGCATTTTCAGAGGGCCATCCGGTTTTCTGGGTCGTTCATGCACAGGGATGGTGCAGGGCTTCATTCGCGGCTCGGCCAGATCCGCTCCCAATCACGGGCCATGTCGATTACCAGCCAACCGCGGCTAGCTGCTTCATCAAGTCCGCGTGCAAGCTGCCCGATATGGCTTTCACGGCCGTAAGCGTATTCGCGTTCGCTGTCAGTATGGTGCAGCAGGATGCCCAGCCGCGCACCTTCGCCCGCAGTAGTCCACTCAAGCATCTGGAAATCTCCATCGGAATTTCCCACTGCGATCACCGGCCGTCGCCCGATGCGGGCCTCGATAGCAATGGGCTTACCTGCCTTGTCGTCAATGAAGAATAAACCGGGGTCCTTCATCACCCGCGGCGGTCCGTCCCCGGCGGAATAACTGCCATTTCCGATGGACCCGATGACCTGCTCGGGCGGAATGTTATAGGCGCTTTCAGAGAACACCCGGATGAAATGCAGGCCGCCGCCTGAGGCGATGTAAGTACGGAAGCCTTCATCGCGCAGATAGGTCAAGAGCTCCAGCATGGGTTGATAGACCATTTGGTCATAGGCCAGGCCTGTGCCGGAATGCCTGGCCGTGTCCAGCCAGCTGCGCACGGCGGCCTGGAACTCGTCCACCGTCAGGCCGGAGTGGGTGGTGGAGACGATTTCCAAAAGTCCCTCAGTGCCCGAGGCGGCCACTGTCTCCATGTCGCCTTCGACTGCGGCCCGCAGCACGTCAGACGTGAGCACCCCGGGATCAGCAGCGGCCATTTCTTTCAATCGGTCGATGGCAAATAGCAGTTGAAAGTAGACCGGCTGTTCTGCCCAGAGCGTGCCGTCATTGTCGAAGGTCGCAATACGCGCGGCCGGGGTGACATAATCAGGTGAATCCGGGTCCGTTATGCCTTCGACAAACGCAATGATCCGATCCTTGGTGGCCGTATCCGTCCAAGACGGCAAAGGGTCAGCGAGCGGAGCTGATGCAAACAGAATTGTCAAAGGAATTGAAATTAGCAGAGCACGCATAGGGACAACCTCCGCAAGTGCAGGGAAAGGGATGCCGAGGCAACCGGAAAATTAGGCGCCCCGACGGAATACTCCGTCGGGACGAAGTGGGATGAGTCTACTGCGAGCCGCCCGGCTGCGACAGCTTCTCCATTACCTTGTCGAGGCTGAACGAAGCCGCCTCCTGCCGCGGTGGGTATTCTTCGAAGGTTGCCAGGAACTGCCCAACATAAGCCTGGGCCGGCACCAGCATGAAGGCATGGTCGAGCAGCCAGTCGTAATAGGTGTTCGACGTCCGGTAACCGCGTTCATAAGGGTCGCGGCGCAGGTTGAAGATCAGCGGCACGCGCAGCGGCGTCAGCGGCTCCATCCAGGCCCGGAAAGTCCCCCAGGCCTTCTGCTCGAGGAAGGTGATCTTCCAGTTGTTGAGCCGGATCGCCGCGAGGTCGCCGTCATCAGTGAAGTAGAATATCTCATTACGCGGGCTCTTGTCCGTGTCACCCTTGAGCATCGGCAATAGGTTGTAGCCGTCGAGATGGACGCGGTACTCGCGGCCTGCCATTTCCGGAACTGTGATGCCTTCGAGCAAATCTTCCTTGATGGTTTCATTGCCTGCAGCGGCCAGGAATGTTGGCAGCCAATCCATGTGATGCACGATCTCGTTCGAGATCGTTCCGGGCGCGATATTACTGGGCCAGCGGACCATAGCAGGCACCCGCCAGGCGCCTTCCCACTGGGTGTTCTTCTCGCCCCAGAACGGGGTCATTCCGGCATCCGGCCATGTGTTCATATGGACGCCGTTATCAGTGGAATAGAACACGATGGTGTTATCGGCGATGCCGAGCTCGTCAAGCTTTTCGAGGAACTTGCCGATATCCATGTCGTGTTCGATCATGCCGGCAGTGTATTCATCAGCTTTTTCCCCATTGTATAACTCATCCGCGAGCGCGCGGTTCTCTTCGCTGACGTGGGTACGGAAATGCATCCGTGTGCCGCTCCACCACAGGAACCAAGGGGTGCCGGTGTTGGTCTGTTCCTCCATCCAGGCAATTGCAGCATCTGATGTCTCGTCGTCCACAATCTCCATCCGCTTCCGGGTCAGAGCCCCGGTATCCTCGATATTCTGCGTGATTTCATTTTCGCCGTAGGTCGCGGTCACGTTCAAAACACCACGCGGACCGAACCGTTCAAGGAACGTCGTGCCGTCTGCGAACACCATATCCTTCGGGTAGTCCTCGTTTTCCGGCTCTTCTTCGGCGTTCAGATGGTAGAGATTTCCGAAAAACACATCGAAACCGTGGTTCGTCGGAAGGTGTTCATCCCGGTCTCCCAGATGGTTCTTGCCGAATTGACCGGTGGCATAGCCTTCGGCTTTGAGGAGGCCGGCAATGGTGGGATCTTCGATCTGCATACCTTCCTTGGCACCGGGCAGGCCGACCTTGGAAAGGCCGGTGCGGAAGACCGACTGGCCCATGATAAAGGATGACCGGCCAGCCGTGCAGGATTGTTCACCGTAGTAGTCGGTGAAGATCATACCTTCTCTGGCAACCCGGTCGATATTCGGCGTTTGATAACCCATCAACCCCATTGTGTATGCGGAGATATTGGACTGGCCGATGTCGTCGCCCCAAATGACGAGAACGTTCGGCTTGCCGCCCGCGCTGCCTTCCTGGGCAAGCGCCGGCGCAATCCCAATGCTTAAAATCAGGAACCCGGCCGCGACGGCCCTGTTCAAATACGAAACTGGCATAATCGGTCACTCCCTCACATTCGCTAACAGTGAAACTTGAGTTGGTCGCAGACAAGCACCAAGCGAGAGGCTTTGTCCGCCCGTAGAACATTTCGAGTGGGATCAACTATCCATAAGTTGAATGTATGGCGCAACACTTTCTTTTTTTTGGGCAATCTTTCGGTTGTCGGCCATTGTGTCTAGGCCGTTGCGGACCGGCACGTCATCAGGAACTGCCATGGCCTGCAAGCGGAGTCCTTGGCGCACGAGCCGGAGGCCCAAGCGCACTGCAGGCTTTCCGGGCATCTTTGTCGATGAAGGTCAGGACACAGACCCGGCCTTTGTGGATGCGCTCCGCGAAGTGGCGCAGGCGGTTTCACTAGGCTTCTGTCTCGGCTTCTTCGGCGATCCGGAGCAGAAAATTTACATGCGAGGTGCTGGACAAATTCCGCCTGAAGAGGGATGGGAGATGTCTGACGTCAGCGCCAACCTGACGTTGACGAATTACAATATCATCGAATGCTGCGTTTGCTTCGATGGCCGCTATGAGCCGATTGTGTTGAAAAACTCGAGTATCTGACGGCTGCATTTGCGTCGCCGCTGGCGACATACACGCCTCCCAAAGCAATGTGCCCGCACGCAAAATCCCTGTCGAGCGTCATCCGAATGCCGTGACGGGCGACTAAACTTCTGAAAGTGGCGCATCCTTCCAGTAGCCCGAATGGCAGATTTCGGGATCAGCCGAGAAGATCGAACCTTTGGCTCAACTGCAGCTTTGGGCCGTTACTTTGACGATGGAACCATCCAAAGAACGATGCAATGTCTGGCTGCGTGTCCGGCTAACCAACTTTTACGACCATCTTTCCAAAGTTACCGCCGGCCAGCAGTTGATTGAATGCTTCCGGAGCATTTTCAAGCCCCTCAACCACATGTTCCTTGTAGCTTATTGAACCGTTTTTGAGCCAAGCCGTCATATCGCGGACAAACTCCTGATACACGTCGGCACCAAAGTTGTCGAAGATTATGAAACCCTGCATTCTGACTTTCATCCGCAGGATCGTGCCCATGATCGCAGGGCCCATATCCGGGCCGTCCGGTAGGCCGGGCAGGTTGTACCAGGATACAATCCCGCAGACGGGCACCCGTGCAAACGGGTTCAAGAGCGGCAATACGGCATAGAGAACTTTGCCGCCAACGTTTTCGAAATACACGTCAATTCCACTTGGACAAGCCTCGCGCAGTTGCGCTGCCAGATCATCAGATCGATGGTCCAAACATGCGTCAAATCCAAGGTTTTCGACTACATGAGCACATTTTTCAGAACCGCCTGCGATGCCCACTACGCGACATCCTTTTAGCTTTGCGATCTGACCGACTGTTGCGCCTACCGGGCCGGCTGCGGCAGCCACAACAACTGTTTCACCGGCTTTTGGCTCCCCGATTTTCAGAAGCCCGGCATAAGCCGTGTAGCCTGGCATTCCGAGAATTCCGAGCGACCAAGACGGGTTGTCCGGAGATTTACCCAACTTAACGACCTGCGTTCCGTCTGAGACAGCAAAATCCTGCCATCCGCTTGTATTGAGCACATACTCTCCGACTTCGTATCCTTCGATGTTGGATTTGACCACCTGCCCGACGACCTGCGCCGTCATAACACCGCCAATCGGAACGGGTTCGGCATAGGATTTAGCGTCATTCATTCGGCCACGCATGTAAGGATCCAACGACAGGTACACCGTACGTACCAGCATTTCGTCTGGTCCAGGTTCAGGAACGCTCGTGGTTTCCAGGCGCAATGTATTCTCGTCCGGTTGTCCGGTTGGGCGATTGGCGAGAACAATACGACGATTGGTGGCGGATGCTTGGGGCATTGTGACCTCTCATAAGACGGCTTTCTTGCAACAGAGACCAAATTCCGCTGCAGAGCAACACGACAGCACCGACGAGTTCGAAAAACCTATAGACGTGGCCCAATCACGCACGATCTGCGCATTGAAATGCCCAAACGCTCATGGAAACGCCCTGCTAAAAAGTAATCAAACCCGACCTTAGGTTCGTCTTCCATTCACCTCTCGACTGAGGTTCTGGTTCCTTCATGAATCTCGAAGTGGAGGGGTCTCTGAGTCTTGCTTTGCAGGTCTGAAGCTTGCTCATGGATCTGACCAGAAGCCATGACATCATAGACTTCAATCGTGACCAAGCCATAGCCGCACAATTTACTGTCGATGGCCATATCGAAGAGAGCGAGATCGCGATGGTTAGCTGCGAGCGGACGCAGTGTCTCAAATGCAGTGCGAGAGGAGAATCTGGTGTTGCTGTTCAGCGGAAGGGGTAACCATTCATGCAGACCGTAGCGGCGATTAGTGGTCGAATTTACAGATCTCAGGACAAAGCCAACTGTTGTCTCTATTGACCAAATGACTGGTTTTGGCCCAAGCAGTTAGGTCAGACCTGTGGGCTTTTCCGAATGCCATTATCCGTTGCTTTGTATCAAAAGCAATTCTCGCAATAGCGATGGCTGGCCAATAATCACCAAGTAATCCGTATTGGCGACATCGCCCAGACCATTGTGGCCTCTTTGTCAGTCCGGTTGCGGAACCGATGCGCGATCATTGAAGGGTAGGAAAAGCTGTCGCCTTTGCGAAGAACTATGATTTCTTCACCAAGGCGCAGCTCCACTTCGCCACTCAAGACGATCGCATGTTGCTCGCCCTCGAAGGAATAGCCTTCCTGGGGTTCGGGCGGTGTACCGGCCCCTGGGCGGAACCGGGACAGGATCAGATAGCATTGTCCGGATAGTGTGCTGGATAGCAGTTCGTCTTCGAATCCCAACTCCTGGGTTGTTCGCGTGTACATGTTGGAAAGCGCCCTGCGATTTTCTTTGCGTACGACGTGTTTGCGCTCCAATGGTCCGGCACCCGATTGCTTGGGAAAGAACCAGTTGGGATCGACCGAGAGCGCTTCGCTGATCTCTCGCAGAAGCTCCGCCGATGCTTTTGCTGATCCCAGCTCGATCCGGCTCAGATACGCCGTCGAGCAGGATACCGTTTCCGAAAGGTCTTGTAACGTCAGGCCACGCGCCTTGCGCACTTCGCGGATTTCGCTGCCAAGCCGTTGAGTGTCAGTATCAGTAACGTTGCTATTCATGCATTCGGGATAAGAGATTTTTGTTGATTTTTCGAGTAAAATTCAACTTAGTTGAAAATTGGGTAATAATTCAACTTACCACATCTGTCCGGGAGATCGCTATGCGCTTTGATTTGATTGCCAATTTCAGTCCTGGTGAGACGATTCCCTGGACCCGGACATTGGAGATGATCCTCGAACAATGTTCGCTGGCAGAGCAGGCTGGATTCACGACCGCCTGGTTCACAGAACATCACTTTGCCCATAACGGCTATATGAACGCGCCGCCCAACCCGATCCAGATGGGTACGCATGTGGCTGCTCATTGCACAAAACTGCGGGTTGGAACGGCGCCCATCATCTTGCCGGACTGGCACCCATTGCGCGTGGCCGAAGACGCGGCGATGCTGGATAACATGTCGCTGGGCCGGTTCGATTTTGGTGTCGCCAAGGGTATCAATGAGCGCTCGACTATCCAGTTCAATTCGGACGCGGATCGGCGCGACAACGGCAAGGTGATGCGCCTCTATCAAGAGAGCCTGGATATTATTCTGAAGGCGTGGACCAACGACGCCTTCACCCATCAAGGTGAGTTCTATGAGTTCCCAGTTCCAGGCTGGAAAGAAACCAACCGTTTTTTTGAACCGCTGGACCCGCGCTATCACGACGAGAATGGCGAGTACAAAGCGATATACGTGCATCCACGCCCGTATTCTGATCCGCACCCACCGGTCTGGCTCATGTCGAATGCGCCTCCTACATTCAAGCTTGCTGGTGAAAAAGGGTGGGGTGTGATCTCGATGGCCGCTGGACCCAAGGCGACACTGGCCTGCTGGGAACCCTACCGCGAGGCGCTTTCCAAACGTGAAGGGCGCAATGTGAAACCAGGGGAAGGCGTTGGCGTCTGCACGGCCTTCTATGTTGGTGCAAGCATGGAGGAGGCTGTGAACACCATTCGTGGCCCGATCAATGCCTATTACGAATTCCTCGGCGGGTCGCGCCCCAAGGGCGAGTGGACAAAACATGGCTATCTTGATGTCGGCGAAGAGATGACTTCTGAGGACGAAGAGATGGATTGGTTCGATTTCCTCAATAAACGCGGGATCATTGTGGTTGGTGACGCCGAATATGTAGCGGATCGTTTTGCCGAGCGGCAGGAAACCATCGGCCTCGACCACCTCATGTTGATGCAGCAATACACTGGCGTTCCCTATGAGAAAATCCTGTCCAGTTGGCATCGACTGTTTGAGCATGTCGTTCCAAAATTCGGGACACAATCCATCGCGCAGAAAAGGATGTTGGAACATGCTTGAAATTTGGGGGCGGCCCTATTCATCAAACGTTATTCCGGTGATTTGGACAGCCAATGAGTTGGGATTGGACTATACGCTGCAACTGGCCGGGGGCAGCTTTGGCAAGCTCGACACTGATATGTACGCGCAGATCAATCCCAACAAAATGATCCCGGCGATCCGCGATGGGGATTTCGCGCTTTGGGAAAGCCTCGCCATTGTGCGGTATCTCTGCGACCGGTACGGCGCGGGAACGTTTAGCCCCTCTGACCTACAGACCCGCGCCATCGCGGATCAATGGATGGTGTGGTCCGCCAGCCGTGCCTTCGGGCCGGTGATTTACCTGTTTTTTGCAACTGTGCGCACCCAATCCGACCAACGGGACCCGGAACAGATCGCCAAACTTCGCGATGAGGCGCATGAAGCACTGACCATTCTGGATCAGCACCTTGCGGATAAGGCCTATGTCTGTGGCGACAGCTTTACCATGGCGGATATTCCGCTGGGTTGCGTGGCGTATCGCTATTTCAATGTCGAGGTCGACCGCCCACCGTTGCCCAATGTCGAAGCGTGGTACGAACGATTGGCGGAACGCCCCGCATACCGGGGTCACGTCATGCGTCATTTCGGCACAAACCCGGATGAGTGGGCCGCCCTTGAAAAGGCCTGTGTCAGTGAAGGAGTTCTGTGATGGACTTGCGTGACTTTCGCCGTGCGCTTGGCGCTTTTCCGACAGGGGTCACAATCGTGGCCACTTATGACCCCGAGGGCATGCCATGGGGCCTGACCGCCAACTCCTTCACCTCGGTCTCACTCGAACCGCCTGTGATCTCTGTCTGTGTCGCAAAATCGGGTCGCGTGTTCCCGACGCTGTCCAGGTCTGATCATTTCGCGGTCAACATCCTGTCCGCGGATCAGAAAGCTCTGGCGTTGCATTTTGCCAGCAATGTGGAAAACCGGTTTGCCGATACGGAATGGACTCCTGGGGCCAAGACGCCTTTGGTCCCCGGTGCATCTGCGCATCTGGAATGCACCGTGCACAACCGGGTTGATGCAGGTGATCATGAAATCCTCTTGGGACGTGTCGTGAACTATGCCCATGCACCCGTTCCTCCGCTGGTCTTTTGTCGCGGCGCGTTCTTTTCCGCGCCCCAATCGGAGGCAGTATCATGAGTGATCACCTGACTTTCCACACCCGGTTCAGCCCTGACGAATTCGACGCGCAGTACAATTTGCGGGCTGGGCGGCCGGACTATGAAGTGACCGTCATTCCCGGGTGGAGCCGCGACAGCGCCCACGCGCGTGCAACATCCGATTGCAGCCTAGATATCCGCTATGGAGAAGGTGAAAAACAAAAGCTGGATGTCTTCCGCTGCGCGGACACCGCCGCACCGACATTGGTCTATTTCCACGGCGGCTATTGGCAGCGTGGCGACAAATCGATCTACAGCTTCATTGCGCCGCCGTTTGTTGAGGCGGGGTTCAATGTTGTTGTCATCGGATACGATCTTTGCCCGTCTGTGACCATCACGAGAATTTCAGAAGAAGCGCGTGAGGCCATGTCCTTTGTCTGGCGCAATGCGGGCGCATTGGGCATCAATCCAGACCGTCTCTGCGTTATGGGCCATTCCGCTGGCGGCCATATTACCCAGATGATGATGGCGACCGATTGGCCGGCATTTGACGATGACTTGCCCGCAGACCTGATTAAATCTGGCATTCCGGTCTCACCGCTCAGCTATCTTGAGCCGGTCCGCCTGACCGAGGCTTTGAATGCGGGCATCCAAATGGATCCGGCAGAAGCCCAGGCCGAAAGCCCGATGACCAAGCACCCACCGGGTACCAATGCCCCTCAGCTGGTCGTCGTCGGCGGCGCAGAAACCGACGAGTTCCACAGGCAGGCACGAATGTATGTCGAAAAATACGAAACAGCAGACCGCAAGATGGGTCTCTATTTCGTGCCCGATGTGGATCACTTTGACGAACTGAATGTGCTGGTCGACCCGGCGAGCCCCTTCTTCAAACACACTTGCGATATGCTTCAAGGAAAAGGACCGAAATCATGACCGCTTTGACCCGAGACCTAGTCGACTCTGTCGGTGACGCGTTTAACGCCAATGACATCGATGCCGTAATGAGACACTTCGCAACCGACGCTACATTTGATCACGCTGTTGGCCCCGAAGAACATGGCGTGCGTCTGGAAGGAGCCGAAACCATTCGTGGTGCTTTTGCAGCCCTGTTCGAAAAGGTCGCGAACGTGCATTGGGAAACGCTCGACTGCGCTATTTCCGGCAACAAGGCTTATTGCGAATATCGCCGTACAGCCGTGCACAAGGATGGTTCAAAAGAAGAGTTTCTAAGCGTTGACATCCTGACCTACCGAGACGGGCTGATTGTCCATAAAGACACGTATTACAAGCAACGTACAAGCTGACCCGACAGCCTTTGATGCAGCCAAGCACGCAGCAGTTTTGTAAGAGGGAACCTATCTCGCTTTGACAAACCGCTGCGTCGGCAATCAAGTTCCGTTTCGCGCAATCCGTTATTGCGTAATGAAAAGATGCGAAAACATCTAGGGTCAGGACCCATTGATTTCCGTTTTGCGGCGTGATTCACGGTTCAAAAACGAGCGGTGGACATGTCTGATCTCTTCTGGCTTAC
>NZ_JBXWPF010000018.1:0-95677 GCF_059611265.1 Ruegeria sp. CDSA241 | reverse complement strand
CAGCCCGCAAAATCAACCAACTTCCCACCCAACTCAACATGCAAACCATGCAAAGGCGTGCGCCTAATATCCGTCATTTCAGGTACCTTTCGATCAGCGGGACTGGTCACGAACTACCATGACGGTGCAATGCGCATTGCGCACCACGCGTGCCAGGTTCGGACCAATTTCATAATTCGGGAAATCGCCCTTGGTCGACGCCATGACGATCATGTCGAAGCCCTCTTTGTGAGCGAGCTTCAGAATTTCGCGGTAGACGCTGCCCTCTTGGACATGGACAGCAACGCCCGCGGCGTCACCATTGTCCAAGATGGCCTGAACCGCGTTGCGCACATGCTCTTTGGCACCGGCGCCATAATTGGCGGGCAGGTTCGGCAGCTGGATGATCTCGGGGATGACGGCGACCGCATGCAGTTCGGCACCGTAGAATTTCGCCTGTTCCAATGCGACCGGCAATGCCTGTTTCCAGGAACGGTCGTCAGAGTGATCAATCGGCAGCAGGATTTTCGTGGCCATCACGCCTCTCCTCGAGATAGGAATTCTGTTTCAAGTCGGGGGGCCGGAATGGCCCCCCGTAGGTTTTCAGTGCCCGGATTATTCGGCAGGCGTGCCGCCCGGCTCTTCGGACTTACCACCGGAGGCAAAGAACTCTTTCGTCAATTTGAAGACGATTGGGCTCAGCAATGCCAAGGCGATTAGGTTCGGGATTGCCATCATGGCGTTCAGCGTATCTGCAAGCAGCCAGATAAAGCCCAGATCCGCGGTTGCGCCGAAGTAGATCATGATAATCCACAGAATGCGGTACGGCATCAGGGATTTGACACCCAGCAGGAATTCGACGCATTTCTCTCCGTAGAATGACCAGCCGAGGATGGTGGTGAAGGCGAAGATCGACAGCGCGATGGCGATCAAGTAGCCACCAATGCCCGGCAACGACATTTCGAAGGCGGCCGAAGTCAACGCGGCACCGGATTCACCCGTGGTCCACGCACCTGAGGCGATGATTGCCAAACCGGTGATCGAGCAGACGATGATAGTGTCGATGAACGTTCCCAGCATCGCGATCAGGCCCTGGTTTACCGGACCTTTGGTTTCGGCTGCTGCGTGCGCGATCGGGGCGGAACCCAGACCGGCTTCGTTCGAGAAGACACCGCGCGCCACACCAAAGCGGATGGCGGCCCAAACGGCTGCGCCCGCAAAACCACCTTCGGCGGCCGAGGGTGTGAAGGCGTAGGTGAAGACCAACGACACAGCATTGCCGATTTCACCGATATTGATCAGCAGAACCAGCAGACCCGCGATGATATAGGCAATCGCCATGAACGGAACCAGTTTACCGGCAACGGCACCGATACGCGTGATACCACCCAGGATTACAGCGGCGGTCAGAACCATCAGCACCACACCGGTGACCGAGGTATTCAGGCCGAAATTGGCTTCGAGAACCTGTGCAACACCATTGGCTTGCACACCGTTGCCGATACCAAAGGCTGCAACTGCGCCGAACAGGGCAAATGCAACACCCAGCCAGGCCCATTTCGCACCCAGGCCGTTCTTGATGTAGTACATCGGACCACCGACAAAGTTGCCCAGCTCGTCCTTCTCACGGTATTTCACCGCCAGAACAGCCTCGGCATATTTGGTGGCCATGCCCACCAGGGCGGTCATCCACATCCAGAACAAAGCGCCCGGACCGCCCAGGAAGACAGCAGTAGCCACACCGGCGATGTTACCCGTACCGATGGTCGCCGACAGCGACGTCATCAGTGCGTTGAACGGGCTGATTTGCCCATCGCCCTGACTTTCACGACCGGCAAACAGCAGCTTAAAGCCCGTGCCGATACGCAGGATCGGCATGAATTTCAGCCCCACCTGCAGGAAGAAGCCAACGCCAAGAATGAGGACCAGCATCAGCGGCCCCCACACGACGCCATTGATGGCCCCTACGATTGAATTTAACGCTTCCATGGTATTCCTCCCTAGCGCGTTTGGATTATGCCCCGGCAGCAATCGCCCGTTGGCGAGCTTGCTTGAGGGCGGCAAAGTCTTCGTCCGCGTGGAACGACGAACGGGTCAGCGGCGTGGCTGACACGTGCAGAAAGCCCTTTGAGCGTGCGATCTGCTCAAGCTGAGCGAATTCTTCCGGTGTCCAGAACCGGTCAATCGGGTGATGTTTTGCGGTCGGCTGCAGGTATTGCCCCACTGTCAGAAAATCGACATTCGCGGCGCGCAGGTCATCCATCACCTGCCGCACATCGCCAAGGCTTTCACCCAGCCCGACCATCAGGCCCGATTTGGTAAAGATCTCGGGGTTGGCGCGCTTGGCATCGTCCAACAGACGCAGCGAAGTGTAATACCGCGCGCCCGGACGCACCGTGGGATACAGATGCGGAACCGTTTCGAGATTGTGATTGAATACGTCGGGGGCGGCCGCAAATACCAGATCGGCCGCGTCCCCTTTGCCCAGAAAGTCGGGGGTCAGAACTTCTACCGTTGTGCCGGGATTCTGGTGGCGCACAGCACGGATGGTTTGGGCAATATGTTCAGCGCCGCCATCAGCCAGATCATCCCGGTCAACCGAGGTGATCACGACATGACGCAGGCCCAGCTTTTTCACCGCAACGGCCACACGGCCGGGTTCGAACTGGTCCAGAGCGTCGGGGCGGCCAGTGGCAACGTTGCAGAAGGAACAGCCGCGGGTACAGACCTCGCCCATGATCATCATGGTGGCGTGGTGCTTGGACCAGCATTCGCCGATATTTGGGCAAGCAGCCTCTTCGCAAACGGTAGCCAGATTATGGTCACGCATCAGGCGGCGGGTTTCGTAATATTCTGCGCTTTCAACCCGTTTCTTCCGAATCCATTTCGGTTTACGCGGAATGACACTGTCAGCCTTTTTGGCTTTTTCCGGGTGGCGAGGGCGAAGCTGGATGGTCATCTGGCTGATCCTCGTTAAGCGTGAATCGCACGGCCCAGGGCGTCAAGGCAGGCCTCTTTGACCGCCTCGCCCATGGCAGGGTGCGCATGACAGGTTGCGGCAACTTCAGCAACTGTTGCGCCTTTGGTCATGGCCAGAACCAGCTCGGCAATCAGGTCACCGCCATGCGCGCCGCAGATATGCGCGCCCAGGATTTGACCGTCATCGCCAGCCAGAACCTTGACCGCACCATCCGTTTCACCGGTCGAACGCGCCCGAGAATTGGCCATGAAGGCGAACTTGCCCACGGAATATTCTGTCCCCGCTTCTTTAAGCGCTTCTTCGGTCAATCCGACCGAGGCAACTTCGGGGTCAGTATAAACCACGCCCGGAACAGTGTTGTAATCCACATGTCCGGCCTGACCGGCCAGTATTTCAACACAGGCGACGCCATCTTCTTCGGCCTTATGCGCCAGCATTGGCCCTGGCACACAATCGCCAATCGCATAGATACCGGGCACCGAGGTCTGGAACGCTCCATCGACCTCGATAAAACCGTGTTGGTTGATGGCAACGCCCAGATCTTCCAACCCCAGTCCGCGCGTCACAGGGCGGCGGCCTACAGCGATCAGGACCTTGTCGGCCTCGATCACTTCTTCCTTGTCCTTGCCAACCCGGTCCACGATCAGGGACAGGCCCGCGTCGGTTTTCCCGACCGATTTCAGCGCCCGGCCCAATTGGAATTTCAACCCGCGCTTTGACAGGGCGCGCTGTGCCAGCTTGGTGATCTCTCCATCAATGCCGGGCAGAACACGGTCGAGATATTCAACCACCGTGACTTTGGCACCCAGACGCGCCCAGACCTGACCCAGTTCCAATCCGATGACACCGGCACCGATCACCACCAGATGATCCGGCACGGTGTCCAGCGCAATCGCCCCGGTCGAGCTGAGGATATCTTGCTCGTCAATCTCAATCCCCGGCAGCGAGGTCGGCTCGGACCCGGTGGCGATCAGGATGTTCTTTGCCTCATGGATCGTGTCGCCGACCTGAACCTGCCCTGCAGCCGGAATGCTGGCCCAACCTTCGATCAGGTCGATACCGTTCTTTTTGAACAGGAATCCGATCCCTTTGGTCAGGTCACCAACAATCTTTTCCTTGCGCCCCATCATCGCACCGATGTCGATGCTGGCCCCCTCGACCTCAATGCCATGGGAGGAGAGATGGCTGATCTCGGCATATTTGGCCGAGGAGGTCAGCAACGCTTTGGAGGGTATGCACCCCACATTCAGACAGGTTCCGCCAAGAGCACCCCGCCCCTCGACGCAAGCGACATTCATGCCCAGCTGAGCGGCACGAATGGCCGCTACATATCCACCGGGGCCACCGCCAATAACGATCAGGTCATAGGTGCTCATGATTTAACCTCAGTAGATCGGATGGCTCGCGCACAGGGCGCGGACTTTTTCACGAGTTTCTTTTTCGACGGTCGCATCCCCGTCAGACGACTGAGCCAAAGCGTCCAGCACGTTGCCAATCAGATGACCGATCGTCGTAAACTCTTCGGGGCCAAATCCACGGCTGCATCCGGCAGCGGTGCCCAGACGAATACCACTGGTAATCGTTGGCTTTTGCGGATCGCCGGGAACACTGTTTTTGTTGCAAGTAAAACCTGCACGCTCAAGCGCGGCCTCGGCATCTTTGCCAGTCACGCCGATGGGGCGCAGATCGACCAACATCAGATGGTTCTCAGTTCCGCCGGAAACGATGTCACAGCCTCGCGCCATCATCACATTCGCCAAAGCCGCCGCGCTGTCGACTACGCGCTGCATGTAGGTTTTGAACTCAGGCTTCAAAGCTTCACCAAAGGCTACAGCCTTGCCCGCGATCACATGCATCAGCGGGCCACCCTGCAGACCCGGAAACACTGCCGAGTTGATCTTTTTGGCGAGTGTTTCATCATTGGTCAGGATGATCCCACCGCGTGGTCCACGTAGGGTCTTATGAGTGGTCGACGTCACCACATGAGCGTGCCCAATAGGCGACGGATGCAGCCCAGTCGCCACCAGCCCCGCGATATGCGCCATATCTGCCAGCAGCCAGGCCCCAACCTTGTCAGCGATTGCCCGAAAGCGCGCAAAGTCGATTTTTTGCGAATAGGCCGATGCGCCCGCGATGATCAGCTTGGGCTTCTCAGCTTCTGCCAATGCCTCGACCTGATCATAATCAATCAGCCCGGCATCGTTCAGACCGTATTGCACCGGACGGAACCATTTGCCCGATTGCGCGGGTTTCGCGCCGTGGGTCAGGTGCCCGCCAGCATCCAGCGACATTCCCAATATCGTGTCACCGGGGCTAAGCAGCGCCAGCTTGACCGCTCCATTCGCCTGAGCGCCGGAATGAGGTTGAACGTTTGCGTATTCGCACCCAAACAGTTTCTTCAACCGCTCGATAGCTTCGGATTCGACCTCGTCGACATATTCGCAGCCACCGTAATACCGGCGACCGGGATACCCTTCGGCGTATTTGTTGGTCAGCACAGACCCCTGCGCATCAATCACCGCCTGCGAGACGATGTTTTCAGATGCGATCAGTTCGATCTGATCCGCCTGACGGGCACCCTCATGGGAAATCGACGCAGAGATTACCGGATCGGCCTCAGCCAGCGACGTTTTAAACATGGTCTCCTCCCAAGGTTTCGAATCCAATTCGCGAAACTTTGTTTCCTATAGTGGAATTTTTATCCTTAAGGCAACATTTTTCTTACAATGGTGAATTTGATTTTGATTGGAAATTATGCAAGCATCGATAAAACAGGGGGATTTCACGTGGCAGAAGAGAATTTAACGGATGTTTCCGGAATGGACGAACAGGACGAGGGTATGGCTCTGGGCCGCTCGATCCGCGACGCGCGCCGTGCAAAAGGCTGGACTTTGGAAGAAGCCGGTCGTGCTGCCGGGATCGGTCGATCAACCCTGTCAAAAATCGAAAACAACCAGACAAAGCCCAGCTTTGATATTGTTCGGCGGCTCACACAGGCGCTTGACCTCAGCACACCGCAGCTGTTTCTACAGTCCGGTCAATCGGGTATATCAGGCCGTCGCGATTATACGCCCAAGGGCGACGGTGAGATCAAGGACACCTCCACATATATCCATGAATTGCTGTGTTCAGAGCTGACCAGCAAACGGATGCTGCCCTATATCGCGACAATCAAGGCGCGCGACATTTCCGAATTTGAAAACTGGATTCGCCATTCTGGAGAAGAGTTCATGTTTGTCCTCAGCGGAGAGCTGACTTTTGTGTCGGAACACTACCGACCGCTGCCGATGAAAGCCGGGGACTCGCTCTATTATGACAGTGGAATGGGGCACGGCTGTATTTCAACCAGTACCGAAGATGCCCGTGTGCTTTGGGTATCGCTGGAATAGCCCACTAATAGAGTGACGTCACCCAACTTGCGAAAACCTGTACCTCGATGCGGTCTTCAGCGCCTTTGCGCTTAACCAGATAGTGCGAAGGTTGAATGGGCAGGCGGTAATCAAAAGGTGCCACCAGCAAACCCTGCTTAATGTACTCATGGGCAAAGCTTTCTAATACCATGGCCGCGCCCTGCCCCGCCGTGACGGCCTGCAAGGCCAAAAATGACGAATCCATTCGAAGCGTTCTGGAGGGCGCCCCCAAATTGAGCGTGTATTGATCGGACAATCTCATCCAGTCATTCTCGGACCCTTTGATTGCGACGACCCGGCCCTGGGCCAGATTTTGAATGCTCAGATCTGCGCCAAAAGATGCCGCATAATCGGGATGGCAGACCGGCACCGCACATTCATGGCCCAGATGCGAGACGATCCCGTCATCCCAGTCACCATAGCCGAACCGGATATCAATATCGCTTTCTTCCTCTCCAAACCGGTTCGCCCAGACGAAGGTGGAGAGGTCCACTTTGATGTCGGAGTGCAGGTTTTCAAACTCAAACAGTCTTGGTGCGATTACCAGCCCCGCACATGAGATGGAGGCCCGTATTTTGACCACCCGCCTGCGGGAATTGGTGAAAAGGCCGCTGGTTGCGTCTCTTAACTCGGAAAACGTCTTTTGAACCGGCATCGCATAGGCCCGCCCGATTTCGGTCAGGGCAACCCCGCGCGGCAAGCGTTCGAACAGGGATACGTTTAGGTGCTTCTCTAACAACCGTATCTGCTGACTGACGGCGGCTGATGTCAGCCCCAGCTCTTCTGCTGCCGCAGAGAAACTGTTGTGACGCGCGGCAACTTCAAAAGCCCGCAACCAGGTGACATGGGGCAGTTTCGCCATTTCTTACCTTCAATGAAAATTATGCCTAATGGGTAATATACATTGTTTGAATTGACAATCTTTGCGTGCAAATCATGGGGCCTATTACCCAAAACGGTTCGAGATGACGCAGACCTTCGACTATATCATCGTGGGCGCCGGATCTGCCGGCTGCGTGCTGGCAAACAAGCTGAGCGCGTGTGGCAGCCATAAAGTGTTGCTGATAGAAGCCGGTGGAACCGATCGCCGTTTCTGGATCAATGTACCGCTGGGATACGGCAAAACCTTCAACGATCCCAAGGTGAACTGGTGTTACTCTGCCCAGGCTGATCCCGGGTTGAACAACCGTCAGGCCTATTGGCCGCGCGGGCGGGTTATTGGCGGATCAAGCTCGATCAACGCCATGGCATATTTGCGAGGCCTCTCGCATGATTTTGATGACTGGGCCAAGGCAGGCGCAGAGGGTTGGAACTGGGAAACGGTTCGCCAGACATATGAGGCGATCGAGACCCATGTCGAAAGAGGCCAAACACCTTCGTCAACGGACGGACCCCTTGTGGTCAGTGATGTCAGTGAGGGCATGCACCCGTTTTCGCGCCACTTTCTGGAGGCCTCACGGCAGATGGGCTGGCATGTTTCGGACAATCTGAACGGTCAGGACGCCGAAGGGATGATGAACCTGCGCAGCACCGTCAAAAACGGCCGCCGCTGGTCATCAGCAGCCGCGTTCCTGCGCCCTGCGCTGAAACGCAGCAATCTGCGGGTGGTATCCAATGCTCTGGTGCAGAACGTCATTCTGGATCAGGGCAAAGCCACCGGTGTCCGCTATCACGTTGGAGGTCAGGTGGTTACGTCCTTCGCGATCCGTGAAGTCATCCTGTCTGCGGGAGCCGTAAACTCGCCACAGCTCTTGCAGCTTTCGGGGATCGGGCCTGCGAACCTGTTGAAAAGGCACGGCATCAAAGTGCGCCATAACCTGTCGCAGGTTGGACAGGGATTGCAGGATCATCTTGGCATATCCCATTTCTTTCATGCGACCGAGCCGACATTGAATAATACGCTTGGCAATCGGTTGGGACAGATGTTGTCCGGTATTCGTTATCTGCTGACCCGCAGCGGGCCACTCAGCGTCCCCGTCAACCAGGTCAGCGGCTTTGTGCGTTCGGACGAAACCGCCGAATTTGCTGATATGCAAATCTATTGCAATCCGATGTCCTATAAGACCGACACCAAAGGACAGCCGGGCGTTGATACCGAAGCAGGCTTTCTTCTGTGCGCCCAGCCCTGCAGGCCGACAAGCAGAGGGGAGATCAACATCCGTTCGGCAGATCCCATGGATGCACCCGCCATCCAACCGAATTCTCTCTCCACAAACCATGACTGCGACATGGCTATCAAAGCGGGTCGGGTGTTACAGAAGCTGGCGCAGACTGAGGCGATCCGCAGTGTTACGCGGACCCGGATAGAACCAGATGTTACGCGGATGAATGACGACCAGATGTTAGAGAATTTCCGCGCCAACGCCGGAACTATATTTCATCCAAGCTGTACATGTCGCATGGGGACATCGGAACAGGATTCAGTTCTGGATTCTCGACTGCGGGTGCATGGGGTGGCAGGCCTTAGGGTGGTCGACGCGTCCTCGTTTCCAAGCATCACCTCAGGCAACACAAATGCGCCTGTGATGATGCTGGCCGCGCGCGGCGCGGACCTCATTCTGGAAGATGCCACAAAGCGCATGAACGCTTGAAGCAGAGGGAAAGAAGACCGTCTTACAGAATATTTGGTCTGGAAAGGGGCCTCATTCCCTGATCAGGAAAAGTGCAACGCATAGACGTTGTTCAAATACTTCTGATCGTCGATCTGAAAGTGGGTCTCTCCAATGAACTCAAAACCCTTGGCCAGATAGAACTTGATGGCCGAGGTGTTCTCAGCATTGGTCATCAGCCAGACCACATCTGCCCCCTGATCCCGGCAATGTTCCAGCGCAGCTGCCAAAAGACGCCTTCCGATACCTTTTCCGTGATGGCGCGGCTGGACGTAGAATGTCGATATCTCCATGCCCCACCACCCGGAAACAGGGGCGATGCGTGCAGGGGAAACACGGATGAACCCGTCAATCCCCTGATTATTGTCGGACACCAGAATGAATTCATCCGGGTTTTGAATCTGTTCTAATACTTTGCTTGTTGTGAATTCCGACAAGGCGAAATCTGCAAAAATCCCACTGACACCATGTTTGAGGTAGGTTCCGATCCATACTTCAATCGAGATGGCAGCGATACTGGACGCATCTGACTTTTCTGCAGTTCGCAATGCCAAGGCGCTTAGGTATTAAACAAGAAGTGCATCACATCGCCATCCTTGACGACATAGCCCTTGCCTTCGGCGCGCATCTTGCCTGCCTCTTTGGCGCCTTGCTCTCCGTTTGCCGAAACATAGTCGTCATAGGCGATCGTTTCAGCACGGATGAAACCCTTTTCGAAATCGCCATGGATGACGCCAGCAGCCTGCGGCGCGGCGGTGCCGGTGCGGATGGTCCAGGCGCGGGCCTCTTTCGGGCCGACGGTGAAATAGGTTTCCAGCTTCAGCAGGTCGTAGCCTGCGCGGATCAGACGGTCGAGACCTGGCTCTTCCAGCCCCATTTCCTCGAGGAACATCTGCGCTTCGTCCTCTTCCAGCAGGCTAATCTCTTCTTCGATCTTGGCACTGATAATGACGTGCGAGTTGCCTTGCGCTGCGGCCATTTCAGCCACACGGGCTGAATATTCATTGCCCTCGGCAGCCTCTTCTTCCGAGACGTTACAGACATAGAGAACCGGTTTGGTGGTCAGCAGTTGCAGCATTTTCCACGCCTTGTCGTCTTCGTCGCTAACTTCGACCAGACGCGCGGGTTTGCCATCTTCCAGCATGGCCTGCGCTTCGGCAAGCAAACGTTCCTGTTGCTGTGCCTCTTTGTCGTTGCCCTTCAGCTTGCGCACCAGATTGGCACGGCGCTTTTCGATGCTTTCCAGATCGGCCAGCATCAGTTCGGTCTCAATCGTATCGGCATCCGCCACGGGATCGACGCGGCCATCGACATGGGTCACATCACCATCTTCGAAGCAGCGCAACACATGAGCGATGGCGTCAGTCTCACGGATGTTGGCCAGAAACTGGTTGCCCAACCCCTCGCCCTTTGACGCGCCCTTTACCAGGCCCGCGATATCCACAAACGTCATTCGCGTCGGGATGATCTGCTTTGAACTTGCAATCGCCGCCAGCTTGTCCAGCCGGTCATCGGGCACCGCCACATCACCCACATTGGGTTCAATGGTGCAGAACGGGAAATTCGCCGCCTGAGCAGCCGCTGTCTTGGTCAGCGCATTGAAGAGAGTCGACTTGCCCACATTCGGCAAACCCACGATTCCCATTTTAAAGCCCATCTCGGCCTCCTGAAGCGATACGACGGCGTCTTCTATTCACGTCCGGGCAAATGCGCAACCCGGACGGCGGCAACAGGTCGAGTCCCAGTTGCAACATCACTTATCTGTTAATCAAACGTGTACTTCGAATACTTGATTCTGCCACTGCCACTGCCACGTCACCAACTGACAGGGAGTTGAGAAAACCAAGAAGTACCGAGATGAAAACACTTTTCTTAATGAGCACTTTGCTGGCCACCACGACCATGGCACACGGGCAGTCCATCGTATTGGGAGCAGGATATGCGGATTTCACCCACACCAGCAGCAATGATCAGGCGGTCGTGTCACTGGAATACCAGCACAGCCCGTTTCACGAAGCCACGCGCCTCAGTGCTGGCTGGGGTGTGGCTCTGACGGTGGATGCAGATGCCGACACGCATATTGGCGCCGGTTTGGTCGGTCTCTATACGATCTCTGATCGGTGGTTCGCAGAGGCCAGCGTGATGCCTGGCTACTACAACGCCTCAAATGATGACAATGATCTCGGCGGAAATTTCCAGATCCGCAGCCTTTTCGGAATTGGATATGCCCTGGAAAACGGAAACAAGCTCTCGCTGGCCATCACCCATAATTCGAACGCGAGCACGGACAGTTTCAATCCCGGCGTCAACTCAGTGTTCATGCGTTATCACTACGGGTTCTGAAGCAATCTGGCCCAGCGGGATTGATTTCCGGGCAAAGTTTCTGCACATCAGGTTCAAATCCGTATGCAAGGACCGCAGATGACCCGTATCGACGCCAAGTTCGCCGCCCTCAAGGCCGAGGGCAAAAAGGCCTTCGTATCCTACATCATGGCCGGTGACCCCGATTTCGACACCTCGCTTGAGATCGTCAGGGGCTTGCCCGGTGCCGGTGTCGACGTGATCGAACTTGGGCTGCCGTTCACCGACCCGATGGCGGATGGTCCGACCATCCAGGCAGCAGGACAACGCGCCCTAGAGGGCGGGATGACCCTGCAACGCACACTGGATCTTGCACGTGCTTTTCGGGAATCGGATGATACAACGCCTATTGTGCTAATGGGGTATTACAATCCCATCTACAGCCGCGGCGTGGAAAGGTTTCTGGCGGACGCTACAGAGGCTGGCATCGACGGCCTGATCGTCGTTGACCTGCCTCCCGAAGAAGATGACGAACTTTGTCTGCCTGCACAGGCGGCTGGATTGAATTTTATCCGCCTCGCCACGCCGACAACGGATGACAAACGGCTTCCGCGCGTTCTTCAGAACACTTCGGGATTTGTGTATTACGTCTCGATCACGGGGATCACAGGCGCAGCCGAAGCCCAGGCCACGAATGTAGGCCCCGAGGTCTCTCGGATCAAATCCGCCACGGATTTGCCAGTGATCGTGGGCTTTGGAATCAATACCCCGGAAAAATCGCGGGCAATCGCAACTGTTGCCGATGGCGCTGTGGTCGGCTCGGCCATTGTCAGCCAGATCGCCGCCGGGAAGTCGGTTGGTGAAGTTCTGGATTTTGTCAAATCGCTGGCAGATGGGGCACATTCGGCCTGATCCAACGACCGGTTTCGCAATCTTGACCGCAGTCGGCGCAACCCGGCTGCGGTTTTTCTATTGCACCTAACGTTGCGCACAGAAACGTGGCGTTGCGAGGCTTTCGAAAAATTGGTAAAGAAAAAGGACCAATCTTTCGAAAGCCGCATCTCATGCCCGTCATCACCAATATCCAAGACCTCAAACACATCTATGAACGACGCGTCCCGCGCATGTTCTTTGACTATGCCGAAAGCGGCAGCTGGACCGAGCAGACCTTTCGCGACAACAGCTCGGATTTCGAAGATATCCGCCTGCGCCAGCGAGTAGCGGTTGATATGACCGGGCGCACGACGGCGTCGCAGATGATCGGACAGGATGTTACCATGCCTGTTGCCCTTGCCCCCGTTGGTCTGACCGGCATGCAGCACGCGGATGGTGAGATCAAAGCCGCCAAAGCAGCCGAGGCTTTTGGCGTCCCCTTTACCCTGTCCACGATGTCAATCAATTCTATCGAGGAGGTGGCCGAGAACACCACTGCGCCCTTCTGGTTCCAACTCTACACCATGAAGGATCAGGACTATGTCTCTCGGCTGATCCAACGCGCCAAGGATGCAAAATGTTCGGCCCTTGTGATCACCCTGGACTTGCAAATACTCGGGCAGCGCCACAAGGACCTAAAGAATGGTCTGTCCGCGCCGCCGAAGCTGACGCCTAGGACCATCGCCAATCTGATGACAAAATGGACCTGGGGCATCGAAATGTTAGGCGCCAAACGGCGGAACTTCGGCAATATTGTTGGCCATGTTGATAATATCACTGATACAAGATCGCTGGGCACATGGACGGCGGAACAATTCGACCCCAGCCTGGATTGGGGCAAAGTTGAAAAGCTGATGGACCAATGGGGCGGCAAGGTGATCCTCAAGGGTATCCTGGATTCCGAGGATGCCAAGATGGCCGCCAAGCTGGGCGCCGATGCCATCGTGGTTTCAAACCACGGCGGACGCCAGTTGGACGGTGCGCTCAGTTCCATTCGTGTCCTGCCCGAGATTATGGACGCTGTCGGAAACGACATCGAAGTGCATCTGGACAGTGGCATCCGATCTGGCCAGGACGTTCTGAAAGCACTGGCACTTGGCGCGAAGGGCACCTTTATCGGGCGCGCCTTTGTTTACGGTCTTGGCGCAATGGGCCAGAAAGGCGTGACCACGGCACTTGAGATCATTCAGAAAGAACTTGATACGACCATGGCGCTTTGCGGTGAACGCAATGTGAGCGATCTGGGCCGGCACAATTTGCTTGTCCCGAAAGACTTCGGAGGGAGCTGGACAGATTGATCGCGCGCATGGGGGCTCTGTCCTTGTCGCCGATTGGCCGCCTCCCCCGAGATATTTAGAGCCAGTTGAAGAAAGGATTCCCTGCTTCATCTGGCCGAAAATACCTCGGAGCGCGGGACAGAGCCTCGCAAAATAGACGAGCTGCAAAAACCCCTTTCCAAACTCAATGAATCAAGCTAAGGACGCGGCTTCACGCGGGTATACAGCCTTGGAGGATACCCGCCCTAACATTGGAGAAATATCATGGCTGGAGAGATTCCCGATCTCGTAGCTCTGGAACGGACGGGGACAGGCAAGGGCGCCGCTCGTCAGGCACGCCGCGACGGCATGGTTCCGGGCATTGTTTTTGGTGGCGACAAAGAGCCGCTGCCGATCCAGATCCCGTTCAACGAACTGTTCAAGCGCCTGAAAGCGGGCCGGTTCAAGTCGACATTGTGGAACCTGAAGGTTGAAGGCCAGGAAGACGTTCGCGTCATCTGCCGCGACGTTCAGCGTGACGTTGTCAAAGACCTGCCGACCCACCTGGACCTGATGCGCCTGCGTCGGACCACCAAGATCGCACTGTTTATTCCGGTTGATTTCATCAACGAGGAAGAGGCCCCCGGCATCAAGAAAGGCGGCGTTCTGACCGTTGTCCGTCCTGAGGTCGAGCTGATGTGTACCGCTGGTGAGATTCCTGAGAAGATCACCGTTGATCTGACCGGTCTGAACATCAACGACGTTGTCACCATCTCGTCGGTCGATCTGCCTGCTGGCACCAAGCCGACCATCGACCGTGACTTTGTGATCGCCAACATCTCGGCCCCAACCGGCCTGGCTACAAGCGATGACGAAGAGGGCGAAGAGGGTGATGTTGCACCCGATGAAGTCGAAGTCGTCGGAAGCGAAGAAGAATAAGGCCGGACCCAAAGTTTCGGTTTTTGTGACGGGGCCCCATTGGGGTCCCGTTTTCTTTTGCCCGTTGGGCTGGAAAATCGGCCCCGATCCGTGCCATCAACCAGTTGCGATATCGCGCTTGAGACAAGGACATGACGATGAAGCTGTTTGTCGGCCTGGGAAATCCCGGATCAAAATATGCTCGAAACCGGCACAATATTGGCTTTATGGCCGTTGACCGGATCGCCGAGGATTGCGGCTTTGGTCCTTGGAAATCCAAATTTCAGGCCGAAATCGCCGAAGGGCGGCTTGGTCAAGAAAAGGTTTTGCTTATCAAGCCTCAGACCTTCATGAACCGGTCCGGTCAATCGGTGGGCGAGGCCATGCGGTTTTACAAGTTGGATTCGACCGACGTCACTGTCCTACATGATGAATTGGATCTGGCGCCGGGTAAGGTCCGCGTCAAGGCAGGCGGAGGCCATGCCGGTCACAACGGGCTTCGGTCGATCCACGAACATATCAGCCCAGCCTATGATCGGGTGCGCCTTGGGATCGGTCATCCCGGGCGGAAAGAATTGGTTTCGCCATATGTCTTGGGCGATTTCGCAAAGGCTGACAGCGACTGGTTGGAAGATGTCCTGCGCGGCGTTGCAGATGGCGCAAGGCACCTGGCCAATGGCGATGGCGGTAAGTTCATGAACGCCGTTGCCCTGCGAACGGCACCGCCGCGTTCGTCCAAGTCACCGTCCGAGCACCCAAAACCAGCGGCCCAGACCATTACCGAACCCGCCGGGGACAGCAGGTCTGCCATGCAGAAGCTGATGGACAAGTTCAAATAGCGCCCTTTGCCGTTGCCCCTACGTCCGGATTGCGGAATTTTCCCGGGCAGGCTCCAATACCGGCAATCATGGGAGGCGACAAATGAGAGCTTTGTTTAAATGGGTGCTGCGTATCGCGCTGATGCTTGTGCTGGCAGCCGCCGTTGTCGGGTTCTGGAAACGCGAGGAAATTCAACGCTTGATGGCGGTGAACTCATTGTTTTCCCCCGAAAAGATCGTTCACAATTTCTCGCATATGGATGCAGCTTTCAAAACCGTCAACTTGCCGCGCGGGGATGGGGCCACATGGGAATTGCCTTACGGGCCCGGGTTTGACCTGCCAGCAGGCACGGATCAATGGATCGAAGACCGGTCGGTCACATCCTTGCTTGTGATGCAGGGCGGGCAGATCCGGTTTGAGGAATACTATCTGGGCACCACACCAGACGATCGACGCATTTCGTGGTCGGTTGCCAAAAGCTATCTTTCTGCATTGTTCGGCATATTGCTGGACGAAGGCGCAATCGCCTCATTGGACGATCCTGTCGTGCAATACGTACCCAAACTGCAAGGCACGGCCTATGATGGTACGACGATCCGCAACGTGCTGAACATGGCCAGCGGTGTGACCTTCAACGAGGATTATCTGGATTACAATTCTGACATCAACCGGATGGGTCGAGTGGTCGCCTTAGGCCGAGAACTGGACGATTTTGCCGCCTCGCTGCAGGACAGTTTCGCAACACCCGGAGAAATCTGGAAATACGTGTCAATCGACACCCATGTTATCGGTATGGTGGTCCGAGGAGCAACCGGTCGCAGCGTGGCCGAACTGCTTACAGAGCGCATTGTACAGCCACTTGGGCTGGAGCGGGATGGCTATTACGTGACCGACGGGGCCGGAGTTGCCTTTGTTCTGGGGGGCTTGAATTTCACCACCCGCGATTATGCGCGTTTCGGTCAGATGATCCTGCAAAACGGGGTTCATGATGGGCAGCAACTGGTACCGGCTGAATGGATCGCCGCTTCGGTCCTGCCCAGTGCCCCGACCGCATCGGGCAAGATCGGCTATGGATATCAGTGGTGGATTCCCGTGGGCGCGCATGAGGGCGAGTTCATGGCCCGCGGCGTCTATGGTCAGTATATCTATTTCGACCAGCCGCGCGGGGTGCTGATCGTGTCCACCGGAGCCGATCGCAAGTTTCGAGACCCTGGCGTGAATGAGATCAACATAGAAATGTTCCGCAAGATTGCGCAAAGCCTGTAAGATGCTCTTATGCAGAAACAGGAAAGCATAAATGTTCTGGGGGGCGTGCTCGCCCCTTGCTCCCGCGATCCGCTGACCGGGTTCTTTCGCGATGGCGCCTGCAATACCTGCCCCGAGGATCAGGGCAGCCACACGGTTTGCGCGGTAATGACGGTCGAGTTTCTGGCCTATTCGAAATATGTCGGCAATGACCTCAGCACGCCGCGCCCCGAGTTTAATTTTCCCGGGCTGCGTGCCGGTGACAGCTGGTGTCTATGTGCGGGTCGCTTCCTGCAAGCCCATGACGAAGGGTGCGCGCCCAAGGTTCATCTTGAGGCGACACATCAACGGGCGCTGGACATCGTGCCTCTGCGCATTCTCAACCAACACGCGGTTCAGGACTAGGCAGACCGGCCCGGGATCACCCGGACCAGCCCTTATTCGGGATCAATCCCGCAATTTCACAAGGTCAGACATCAGACCCTCGGTTCCGTTATGAACCGTCAGCCGCTCGACCTTGCCGGCGATGGTTTCCAGCGCTTCCAGCTCTTTCAGTCGCAGCATCACCGGGTTTTCCGCCATCACTTTCGCGGTGTTCAGCAAAGACCGCGTGGCGTTGGTTTCTTCCCTCCGCCGGATGACGTTGGCCTCGGCCTGTTTCTCGGCAGCGACCACGGCGGTCAGGATTTCGCGCATCTCGCCGGGCAGGATGACGTCTTTCAACGCGATCTCACCCACTTCGATGCCGATCCCGGCCATTTGTGTCCGCACCCGATCCGCAGCCTCGGTGTCAACGCCCACCTTCTCGGCAAGTAGCCGGTCAAGCGTCATCGACCCAAGGGTCTTCCGGAACACCAGTTGCAGGGCCCGGTGCAGGGCCTGATCAAAATCCTTCACCGCCCCCATCGCCTTGACCGGATCGACGACCCGGTAATCGGCGCTGAGGTTGACCCGGATGGTCACCCGGTCCTTGGTCAGGATCTCTTGACCCGTTACCTCATGGGTTCGTTGCCGCAGGTCGATCTGCTTGACCTCGACGTTCCGGCCCACCTTCCAGAAGGCATGGGCGCCGGGGTTCAGCCGATCCACCAGCACGCCATCCACGGTCAGCAAACCGACATGCCCTTCGGCAATCTCGACCCGCGTCAGGTGCATCTGCAGCCCCACCCGAACCAGCCGCTGCGCGACCGCTTTGGGCACAACCATGGACTCGGTCAGCGCGTGTTGCTCAACGGCCCAAGGGCCGGCAACCTTCCAAACCAGCGCCCGTACTTCGGGGATCAGCACTCGAGCGGGCACACCATCCCGAAGCAGAACCAGAACCTCGTCGGGCCCTGCCCGAAACTCGGTCAGGTGCGCCTCGGTCAGTTCGGGCCGGTTCTGCAGCAGCGCCCGCTCATAGGGCGACACGAAAAAGAGAGCCTCCAGATCGTGCAGCTCGGTCAGCACATCCCTGCGTGGCAGCCGGTGTTTCCCGGGGCCGAGGATGGTGTCAATTACCCCCTTGCGCAAAACCAGCATCCGCTGGGTCTCGGTCAGGGTCAGCCGTTGATGACCGGTCAGCCGGTCGATCAGATCTTGGAATAGTGTCATTTCATTTCTCCTTTTCGTCTCGCTCTATCGTCGTCGCAAAAGCGAACTCCTTTTCATGTTTTCAGTGGGTTGCACCCCGATTGGGTGACAGGTGTGAAGCCTTCGGATAAAGGCTGTGAAAGACCGGGCATCCCCCGCGCCGTGCCCTTTTGCGAGAGGGTCAGAGAGAGGGGCGCGGGACCAATGCGCCGCCTGTTCCCAAGGGATCAAGCGGGGCGCCAATCCGGCGACACCGTCATCTGCCCTCCGGCCCAAGACCAGAGCAGCGAAGACCCCTGCCCCGCCCGGCCGAAGCCTGACGTAGCGCGGTGCCACCCCTGCTGGGGAACACCCGGACCTTAATGATTTGGACCGTTTTCACGGACCGGCGTTGAAGGCCGGTGCTGACCTAACAGCGTTTGTTCAAATGGCGGGACTCGAACCCGCTACACATCGATTAACAGTCGATTGCTCTAACCAGAATGAGCTACATTTGGAGCTTTGGAAGGTGTCGAACCTTCGCTCACAGACTTGCCATCCGCCGCTCTTCCACCTGAGCTACAAAGCATGTACCAATCCCCGGTTTCGGCCCTGGCATACGGTTTCGGCAGCGCCGTCCGCACCGAGAGAGTGATCACCTCTGCTCGCTAGGGTCCGGCCCGTTTTGACCGGTAACGGCGGGTTTAGGCGAAGGGGCAGGATTCGCTCAATGATATTCTGAGAGGTGGAAATGCACCTGTGGCGGGTGCGCAACAAAATTACCCAGCTGCGCAACATTCGAAAAGCCGCAGGCTGGAAACCAAAGCTGCACACCGTTCAAAGGCACACAGCTTTTGTCAGAAATTTCAAATTTTACCGCCTGGTCAATCGGCGCTGCGGCCTTCGGTATCCGACATGTCGAAGTTCAGATATTTCGCCACAGTCTGAACATCCTTGTCACCACGTCCACACATATTCATGCAGATCAGGTGATCCTTGGGCAGATCCGGCGCGATCTTCATCACATGAGCCAGCGCATGGCTAGGTTCAAGCGCCGGGATGATGCCTTCGGTTGCACAGCAAAGCTGGAACGCCTCAAGCGCCTCTTTATCGGTGATCGACACATATTGCGCGCGGCCGATATCATTCAGCCATGAATGTTCAGGGCCAATGCCCGGGTAATCCAGACCAGCCGAGATCGAGTATCCTTCGAGGATTTGCCCGTCATCATCCTGCAGCAGATAGGTGCGGTTGCCATGCAGAACACCGGGGCGGCCGCCGGTCAGCGAGGCGCAATGTTCCATCTTGTCGTTCACGCCCTTACCACCGGCTTCGACTCCGATGATGTTGACGGATTTATCATCCAGGAACGGATAGAACAGACCCATTGCGTTCGATCCACCACCGATGGCGGCGATGAGCGTGTCGGGTAAACGGCCCTCAGCCTTGTGCATCTGTTCCTTTGCTTCCTTGCCGATAATCGACTGAAAGTCGCGCACCATCGCCGGATACGGGTGCGGGCCAGCAACTGTACCGATGCAATAAAACGTATCGCGCACGTTGGTCACCCAGTCACGTAACGCATCGTTCATCGCGTCTTTCAATGTGCCACGACCTGACGTCACAGGGATCACTTCGGCCCCTAGCAGGCGCATGCGGAACACGTTCGGGGCCTGTCGCTGCACATCATGCGCGCCCATATAGACCACGCATTTCAAACCGAACTTGGCGCAAACGGTGGCTGTGGCCACGCCATGCTGTCCGGCGCCGGTCTCGGCAATGATCCGGGTCTTGCCCATGCGCCGCGCCAGAATGATCTGGCCCAATACGTTATTGATCTTGTGCGCGCCGGTGTGGTTCAGCTCATCGCGCTTCAGATAGATTTTGGCGCCACCCAGATGCTCGGTCAGGCGCTCGGCATAATATAATGGCGAGGGGCGTCCCACATAGTTGGCCCACAGATCGTCCATCTCGGCCCAAAATGTGGCATCGTCCTTGGCCTTTTCATATTCCTCTTCCAGCGCCAGGATCAGCGGCATCAGCGTTTCGCTGACAAAACGCCCGCCGAAAATGCCGAAACGGCCCTGCTCGTCTGGGCCGGACATGAAGGAATTGAAAAGATCGTTGGCCATGGGTGTCTCCATCGTCGTACCCGTTGTTCATAGGAGGTAGCGGCGGGATTTGCCATGGCAAAACGCACATGGGAATCCTTAGATGTGATACCTCAGCCGGCCCGAATTGCAGCGTCTACAAACGCACGAACCATCGCGGCATCCTTGATGCCCGGTGCACTTTCCACGCCTGAGGCGACATCGACC
This sequence comes from Ruegeria sp. CDSA241, assembly GCF_059611265.1. NCBI lineage: Bacteria > Pseudomonadati > Pseudomonadota > Alphaproteobacteria > Rhodobacterales > Roseobacteraceae > Ruegeria > Ruegeria sp. CDSA241. Next base: position 75,358 of record NZ_JBXWPF010000018.1, on the reverse strand, counting down.
TGACGCGCGCCCGTCATACGGATGGCCTCGGCCACATTTCCGGGGTTCAACCCACCGGCCAGCATCCAGGGCTTGCGCCAGTATTTGCGCCCAGCCAGTAAACGCCAGTCAAACGCCAGCCCGTTTCCACCCGGCAGAACCGAGCTCCTTGGCGCCTTGGCATCTATCAGCAACTGATCGGCAACATCGCAATAAGTATCAATGGCGGCCAGGTCTTCGGCATCTGCAACACCAACCACCTTGATAACAGGCAACCCATAGCGCGCCTTGATTTCCTGCACCCGCTCGACAGATTCTGAGCCATGCAGCTGCAACATGTCAAAAGGGGCGACTGCGGTGATACTGTCCAACAACTCATCCGTGGCGTTCACAACCAAGGCGACCTTTGCAACCCCAACGGGGACATGCTCGAACAAAGCTGCTGCCTGTTGAGGCGAAACATATCGAGGCGATTTCGGAAAGAAGTTGAAACCAAGATACCGTGCACCCGCATCAGCTGCTGCGCGCACGTGATCTTGTGCAGTCAGGCCGCAGATTTTAACCGCTACATCCGACATTCCGGGCCTCAGCTGGCCTCATCCAACAGGGCGAGAACTTCGTCCTGTCCTTCGTTCTGCGCTTTCTTGAGCTTCTTGACCTCACGCTCAAGCTTGCGCACTTCACCTTTGCTGGCGGTAGCATCGCGGCGGTGCTTGTGCTCGCGCAGCCATTCCCAAAGAAAGCCAATGACCAGGCCAGCGACGATGCCACCCAGAACCACCACGAACAGCGGCAACGAGGCGCTGAAATTGAAGCCAAGCAAATCGGCTATAGCCGAGGGAATAAGCGTCAGCTCAACCGCTTCGCGGTTGGCCAGAGAGACTGAAATCAAGACGATCCCGAGGACCGCGAGAAAAGCATATCGAAGGTAGCGCATCATGGCCTAGGCTTTACCGTTCAACCGGTCTCTTAGCAACTTGCCAGTTTTGAAAAACGGAACACATTTTTCTTCGACCTGCACAGTTTCGCCGGTACGCGGGTTACGACCCACACGGGCATCGCGCTGTTTCACTGAAAACGCCCCAAAGCCTCTCAGTTCAACCCGATCCCCTCGCGCCATCGCATTCGTTACTTCTTCGAACACGGTATTCACGATTCGCTCGACGTCACGCTGATAAAGATGCGGGTTCTCGTCGGCGATTTTCTGAATCAGTTCTGAACGGATCATGTGCGTTACCCTCCCAGGCGACCGGTTAACCATGCCTATTATTCTGAACAGTATAGGAAAAAACTGGGTTCGGGGGAACGTAAACTCTGCGGGCAAAGGTTGAAAATTACAGTTAAGTAACGCGATTTTTTGCCAGTTCATGTAATTTGCCTGACAAATGTATGAACCTAAGACCCAATTAGCCTGAAAATGCGAACATGTTGATTCGCAACAAAAACGGCCCCGCGCTTTCACACGGGGCCGTAAATTCGGCTTGACTGAGGCTCGGACTTAGTCGCCCGACTTCAGCGCTGCACCCAGGATATCGCCCAGCGATGCGCCCGAGTCGGAAGAACCGTACTGTTCCACGGCCTCTTTCTCTTCGGCGATCTCACGTGCCTTGATCGACAGACCCAGACGACGGGTCTTGCTGTCGACATTGGTGACGCGGACGTCGACCTTGTTACCGACCGAGAAACGCTCTGGGCGCTGTTCGGCACGGTCACGGCTCAGGTCGGAACGACGGATGAACGACTTCATACCTTCGTACTCGACCTCGATGCCGCCATCTTCGATCGCGGTGACCTCAACGGTGATGATCGAGCCACGCTTCACGCCGCCCACGGCTTCGGCGAACTTGTCACCGCCTAGGGCTTTGATCGACAGCGAGATACGCTCTTTCTCGACATCCACTTCAGACACAACGGCCTGTACCACGTCGTTCTTGTGGTAGTTCTGGATGGCATCCTCGCCACGCTCGTCCCAGGACAGATCGCTGAGGTGAACCATGCCGTCGATGTCGCCTTCGAGGCCAATGAACAGACCGAATTCGGTGATGTTCTTGACTTCGCCTTCGACTTCGGTGCCCTCGGGGTGTGTTTCTGCAAACACTTCCCACGGGTTGCGCTGAGTCTGCTTCAGGCCCAGAGACACGCGACGCTTGGCGCCATCGATTTCCAGAACCATGACGTCGACTTCCTGGCTGGTCGAAACGATCTTGCCGGGGTGGACGTTTTTCTTGGTCCAGGACATCTCGGACACGTGCACCAGACCTTCGACACCGGCTTCCAGCTCGACGAACGCGCCGTAGTCGGTGATGTTGGTGACGCGACCCTGATGAACCGAGCTCAGCGGATACTTGGCTGCAACCAGATCCCACGGATCTTCCTGCAGCTGCTTCATGCCCAGGCTGATGCGGTGGGTCTCTTTGTTGATCTTGATGACCTGAACGTTGATGGTCTCGCCGATCGTCAGGATCTCGGACGGGTGGTTCACACGGCGCCATGCCATGTCGGTGACGTGCAGCAGGCCGTCAACGCCGCCCAGGTCAACAAACGCACCGTATTCGGTGATGTTCTTGACGACGCCTTCGACGGTCTGACCTTCGGTCAGGTTGCCGATAACCTCGGCGCGCTGTTCGGCACGCGATTCTTCCAGGATTGCGCGGCGCGAAACAACGATGTTGCCACGGCGACGGTCCATTTTCAGAATCTGGAACGGCTGCTTCAGACCCATCAGAGGGCCAGCGTCGCGTACGGGGCGCACGTCAACCTGCGAGCCGGGCAGGAACGCAACTGCACCACCCAGATCGACGGTGAAGCCACCTTTGACGCGACCAAAGATTGCACCTTCGACGCGCTGGTCGTCGGCATATGCTTTTTCCAGACGGTCCCATGCCTCTTCACGGCGGGCCATCTCACGTGAGATGACAGCTTCGCCACGGGCGTTTTCTGCGGCGCGCAGGTAAACTTCAACCTCGTCACCAACAGTGATTTCAGGGGCTTCGCCAGGATTTGCGAATTCTTTCAGATCAACGCGGCCTTCCATTTTGTAGCCGACGTCGATGATGGCTTGGCCGGCTTCGATCGCCAGAACCTTACCTTTGACAACAGAACCCTCTTCGGGCGTGTCCATTTCGAAGCTTTCATTCAGGAGGGCTTCGAATTCCTCCATGGTTGTATCAGCCATCTGGCAGTGTTTTCCTTTACATACGTTTTTGCTGGCCGAGCGGTTGTCTCCGCCGGTCTTCGTGGATTGGTCAGACGACCTGACATATACCGCAAAACAAAGAGGGCCGGTTGGTCCGACCCTGCTCGTCTCATTGTTTTATGGCTCAAATCGCCTTGTCGACGCGCGCTCTATAACGGGTTCGCACAGGCGCTGCAAGTTTTACCGTGCGTATCACAAAATAACACGCAAACCCCAGCCTTGCATGGCTGAGGTCGGGTCGATTTGTATTCTTCTTCAGCTCCGAAAGGACAGAGCGCCTAAAACAGTTGCACATCTTTTGAGCCGCTTTGGATTTCGGCAAAATTCGGCATGTTCTGGACCGCCAAAGGTACCGGGGCCGCGCCCGGCATCGCGACTGTTGGCTTCGCTGCTGCGGCCTTTCCAAAGGCTGGGCGCTCTAGCTCGCCCCGGATATCGCGCAGCAGGGTTTTGTGATCAGGCATTGATCTGAGTATCTGCGCAAGATCCACTTTCGCGCCTTTCCACCACTGGAACCAGATCGGTTTCTTCAACGGCCGCAAGCGATCGCGGATGCCGGCACCATAGCCCGTATCATAGACCTGCTTACCCAAAAGAACCGTTTGATAGACGCGGAAATCGAAAAGCGTTGCAAACTCGATATCTCGTTCCAAAGGCAGGCGGTGCTGCCACAGCTCAAGGTTCTCGGCCAGCCGATCCGGTATCTTCATTTCGGTCCGCGCGTCGATCCAATATTGATCATCCGTGCGGTTGCCCAAGCGGTAGTGCAGACAAATGAAATCCAGAACCTCGTCATAGAGCTTGTCCATTTGCTTGTTATATCTCGCCCGCAGCGACGGTTCGATGTCCCGCGTGGGCAGATGCTCGGCGAACCAGCGCACCGCATGATCAATCATGTGGATCGCTGTACTTTCCAGCGGTTCGATGAACCCTCCGGCCAGTCCGATCGCCACGCAATTCTTGACCCAGGCATTGCGCACTCGTCCGATACGCATCGGGATCACACGCGGCGTCGCACCTTTGCCGCTATCGCCCAGCCATTCGAGGTATTCATCCGCCGCCTGTTCATCCGTGCGATGCGCGGATGAGTAGACATAGCCCGTGCCCACACGGTTAAAGAGCGGCACCCGCCAGGTCCACCCCGCACCAAGTGCGGTGGACCGTGTGACGCTTTCAATTTTTTCTGGATCCGGGTGCTCGATCTGCAACGCCATGGCGCGGTCGTTGGGCAGATAGTCAGAATAATCCATGAATGGCTCGCCCAGCGCCTTGTTGATAATCAAGCCGCGAAACCCGGTGCAATCCACGACCATCTCAATGTCATGGCGGCCTTTCTTTTCCAGCATCAGATGACTGACATTGCCCTGCTCATCCAGCTCGACCGATTTCACCTCGTCCTGGATGTGCTCAACGCCGCGCTTGGTGCAAACCCTGGTCAACATGCCTGCAAACTTCACAGCATCCAGATGATAGGCATAGCCGAACCGCTGCTCAAACTCTGGCTGACCCAGTGGCCGCCCACCTTTGCACAGGCGCGCCAGATCATCATGGGGCGAGATGGACTGCGTGAAATCCCTATCGCCATTGCCAAAGCGCAGGAAGTATTCTGCGGGCTCTAACCCCTCTAACAACTGGCCATGCGCAAAAGGGTTCACGTAATCAATGCGATTGCCCTTGGCGTCCTTGTTCCAATTACAAAACTTCACGCCCAGCTTGAACGAGGCGTTGGTCTCACGGAAGAAATCCCGCTCTGAAATGCCGGCCTGGCGCAGCGTGACCGGCATCCGTGGAACCGTGGCCTCGCCGACGCCCACAGTCGAGATATTGGGGCTTTCGATCAGGCAGATACGCGGGCGATCCTTGGGTGCTGACGTGCGTGAAAACACCATTTCCAGGATCAGCGCGGTCATCCAACCTGCCGTGCCGCCACCCACAATGGTGATCTTGCGCAAACGATTATTCATATTTTCTGTCCCTGTTGGTTTTGGGGTTTTTTAGCCGCCTGCCCTTTTTGATTTTGGGGCTTGTAAAGCAGCTTTCCCTTTTTGCCTGAGAGAAACTATAACAGCTTTCCTGCATCCAGCTAGGCACTATGACGGCCGAACCTGCATACATGCCGGGTCATCAGACCCGGCAACACAGGCCGCTCGCCACTGCGCGACTTTCTTTAGGATGGTGGATGCTGCGAGAAAGGAAATGCGCAAGTACCGGCCCTGCGTCAGATATCCTCGCCTTTTTTCAGAAGCTCTTCGATCAGAGCGCGCTGAAGATCATTGCTATCGCCGCCGCCAAATTCCGCAACTCCGCTGGAATACAAGGTGCCGTAGGTGTTGGCGATGTTCACCGTCTGGGCCAGCCCCGAGATCAACTGATCCCTTTCTAGCCGCGACAAGGGGTGGATGAACGCAGCCCACAAGGTGCCATTGGCAATCGCATATCGCGCATCCAGGGTACTGTCGAAATTCGCCTGCATCATCCGTTGCATGTCCTGAGCACTCAGATCTTCGACACTTTGGATCGACACCATGGCCCGCATCCGGTCCGCATTGACGTCGGTAATCACCAGAACGGGAACCTCCGCGATGGTAAGCTGAAAGCCCGGCCCAAGAGGCTCTGTCTCGGGGTCAAGCGCAAACAATATCTTGCCCAAACGCTCGTAGGTCATTGGCGGTTCTGCCTCTTGCGCTGAAAGCGCACTGGCGAGAAAGGTAAAAATCAAAATCAGGCGGAACATCGATTACCTCCGGCAGATGTCGATACAAAGGTAATCGACGCCTCGGGCGCTGGCCAAACAAAGCTTAGTGAACAAAGTTGTGTTTGCTCTGGCAAACGGCCCTAGGGCAGAACTGGTTCGATGACCTCAATCGCGCGGGCGAGAGCTGCGTCAATGCTCAGGTCCGAGGTATCCAGTATGACCGCATCCTCAGCTGGCTTCATAGGTGCCGTGCTGCGTTCGGCATCCCGAGCGTCCCGCTCACGCACATCGGCCAACACCTGTGAGCGTGTAACCTCATGGCCCTTGGCGTCCAGTTCCAGAAACCGTCTCTCAGCGCGCACTTCGGCGCTGGCGGTGACAAACAGCTTAACCTCGGCCCGCGGGCAAATAACGGTTCCGATGTCACGACCGTCCAACACTGCACCGCCCGCGCGGCGCGCAAAGGCGCGCTGAAAATCGACCAATGCAGCCCGCACCTCGGGGATAACTGCAACTTTCGAGGCCGCTTGCGCGATTTCAGCCGTGCGCAGATCACCCTGATCCAGGTCCTCGGCAGTCATCGTTTGCGCGGCACTAACCGGGTCGGCACCTTCCAGCGTTCTGCGGCCAACCGCACGGTAAAGCAGGCCGGTATCGAGGTGCGCAAACCCGAAATGGGCGGCAACGGCATTGGAAATCGTGCCCTTCCCCGCTGCTGCCGGGCCATCGATTGCTATGGTGAAACTGGCAACTGCCATCGCATTTACCGGTTGTTTCGCTGCAGCCGCGCACCAAGGCCAGCCATCAACGGTTCGAAGATCGGGAAAGACGTTGCGATCGGGCCGCCATCGTCGACTCCGACCGGATTTTTCGCCCCCATACCCATAACCATAAAGGACATCGCGATCCGGTGATCCAGAAAGCTCTCACAGGTGCCGCCGCCGGGAACATTGCCAATTCCCAAACCATCCACAGACCACCAATCATCGCCCTCATCGACGGTGACGCCATTAACGCGCAGGCCGCGGGCCATCGCATCAATACGGTCGCTTTCCTTGACGCGCAGTTCTTTTACGCCACCCATCATTGTGGTGCCTGTGGCATTTGCCGCGACCACAGATAGAACCGGGTATTCGTCAATCATCGAGGCCGCTCGTTCCGGAGGAACCGAGATTCCTTTCATATCGGGGGAATACCGGGCACGTAGATCCGCGACCGGTTCACCACCCTCTTCGCGCTCATTTTCATAGGTCAAGTCAGCACCCATCTCACGCAGAGTGGTAAACAGACCCGCGCGGGTCGGGTTCAGGCCGATGCCTGGAACCAGAACATCAGATCCGGGCGTGATCAGCGCAGCACAGACCGGAAAGGCCGCGCTGGAGGGATCACGGGGCACAACGATGATCTGCGGTTTCAACTCAGGGCGACCGGTCAGGGTGATCACCCGCCCCTCATCGGTATCCTCGACCGTGATTTCAGCCCCGAATCCGGCCAGCATCCGCTCGGAATGGTCCCGGGTCGCTTCGGCCTCAATCACCACGGTCTTGCCCGGTGCGTTCAGACCTGCCAACAAAACGGCAGATTTCACCTGTGCGGAGGGAACAGGAACCTCGTACTTTACTGGGACAGGGTCTGCTGCACCCACAATCGTCATAGGTAGGCGCCCCCCGGTGCGTCCCACAGCTTGCGCACCAAACAACGCCAGAGGATCGGTTACCCGCGCCATAGGGCGTTTGTTGAGGCTGGCATCCCCCGTGAATGTCGCGGAAATCGCAGAGGTCGCCATCGCACCCATGATCAACCGAACGCCGGTGCCCGAGTTGCCGCAGTCAATAACCTGATCGGGTTCGGCAAAGCCACCGACGCCCACACCATGGACTGACCATTCGCCACCCCCGTGATCTGTCACCTCAGCCCCAAAGGCACGCATCGCCTTTGCGGTGTCCAGAACGTCCTCACCCTCCAACAGACCGGTGATCCGGGTTTCACCTACGGCCATCGCGCCCAGGATCAGCGATCGGTGCGAGATCGACTTGTCACCAGGCACCTCGGCCGCTCCGGTCAGCGGACCGCAAGGGTGCGAGGTCATCGGGATGGGCGTGCCGTGTCCGGACATGGGGGCTCCTGTTTTCGCTATCAGTTCCCAAGCCGATTAGCGAATTGGGGGCGCTTGGTCCAGCCGCAATCAGTCGTTGCGGCGGAAGGTCAGGTAATGCGGTGTCCGCCCTTCGCGCAGGGCCTTCTGCTCATAGCGCGTGGAAATCCAGTCTTCCCAAGGCTCACGCCAATCGGTGGGGCGTTCCGCCAACCATTCGAAACCAGCGCCCGGCACCTCTTCCAACGTTTGGCGGACATAGTCGGGAATATCTGTTGCAACGCGAAAGATCGCGCCCGGTTTCAACGACCGCGCCAACGGCTCCAGATGCTCTGGGGTCACGAACCGACGGCGGTGATGCCGGGTTTTGGGCCAGGGATCGGGGTACAGAAGAAAGGCGCGTGATATGCTGGCTTCGGGCAAGACATCAAAAAGATCGCGCGCATCGCCGGGATGCACCGCCAGATTCTCGACCCCAGCCTTGCGAATCTTGCCCAACAGCATGGCGACACCGTTGATATAGGGTTCTGCCCCAATGATACCGATATCGGGATTGCTAGCCGCCTGATGCACCAGATGCTCGCCGCCGCCAAAGCCGATCTCAAGCCAGACATCCTTGCCACCGAACAGGGCATTCAGATCCAGCGGACTGCGTTCAGGATTGCTTTCCCAGTCCACAGCACCCGGAGACAGCGCATCGAGGTCTTCGCTTAGATACGTCTTTTGGCTTTGCTTCAGGGTCTTGCCTTTGAAGCGGCCATAAAAGTTTCTGCGGGGGCGTTGGGGGGTCTGGGTGCTCATGGCGGTGCCCATACTGCGGGGACGGCTCAGAGGCAAGGGGCGGCGGCAGAGCAGAATAGCCGCCGCCTCTCATCCATTTCCCAAGAAATAGGCGCGCCCGCAAGGGCGCACCAATTGATAACAGTCAGATCAAACCGCCGCTTTCAACGCGTCTGCTAGATCTGTGCGCTCCCAGCTGAAACCTCCATCCGCTTCCGGCTGGCGGCCAAAATGGCCATAGGCTGCTGTGCGCTGATAGATCGGCTTGTTCAGCTCCAGATGCTGACGGATGCCGCGTGGGGTCAGGTCCATCACCTGGCCGACGGCTTTTTCAATCCGATCATCCGCGATCTGCCCCGTGCCATGCGTATCCGCATAGATCGACAGAGGCCGGGAAACGCCAATGGCATAGCTCAGCTGGATCGTGCAACGCTCGGCCATTCCCGCGGCTACGACATTCTTGGCCAGATAGCGCGCGGCATAAGCCGCCGAACGGTCCACCTTGGTCGGGTCTTTACCCGAAAACGCTCCGCCACCATGTGGCGCTGCACCACCATAAGTGTCCACGATGATCTTACGACCGGTCAGACCCGCATCTCCGTCCGGACCGCCAATGACGAACTTGCCGGTTGGGTTGACGTGCCAATCGGTCTGATCGGTCAGCCAACCCTCGGGCAGAGTTTCGGTGATATACGGCTCAACAATGGCACGAATATCGGCCGAGCTCAGCGTCTCATCCAGATGCTGGGTCGACAGAACGATCGAGCTGACGCCAACCGGCTTGCCATCCTGGTAGATCACTGACAGCTGCGATTTCGCATCCGGGCCCAGCGCAGGCTCGGTCCCGTTCTTGCGCACCTCGGCCAGACGGCGCAGGATTGCGTGGGAATACTGGATCGGCGCAGGCATAAGCGCGGGTGTCTCGGTGGTAGCATAGCCGAACATGATGCCCTGATCACCGGCACCTTCGTCCTTGTCACCCGACGCATCTACGCCCTGCGCAATATGTGCAGATTGCTCATGCAGCAGGTTCGTAACTTCTACCGTCTCGTGGTGGAACTTATCCTGCTCATAGCCGATATCCTTGATACAGGCGCGGGCGATCTCGTCGATGCGGCCCATATAGTCATGCAGCTTGTCCTGATCAGACAGCCCCACTTCGCCGCCGATCACCACGCGATCCGTTGTCGCAAAGGTCTCGCACGCAACGCGTGCCTCGGGTTCTTCGTTCAGAAATGCGTCTAGTACGGCGTCGGAAATACGGTCACAAACCTTATCCGGATGCCCTTCGGAAACGGATTCCGAAGTAAAGGTATAGTTCTGTCGGGACATGCAAGTGCTCCATTGAAATTACCCCGTCACGCCAGGAAGCCGTTGTGATGGGCACAAGAGGGGATAAGCCCCCCGAAACTGAGGGTCAATGCGAAATCATAGGTTTCGCCGCCGCAGTCCATACCATAACAGGCCAAACAGCACCAATAACACGGCAAAGACAGGATTATCCCCCATTCGGGAATAAGCCGTCGGAGAATGAGGCGCCGGAAGTCCGGCATCAATATAGCCCGCCTGTCCAAGTGGCAGGGCCTCGGTGATCCGGCCCAGCGGGTCAATCATGGCGGAGACGCCGGTATTGGCCGAACGCATCATGGGCAGCCCCTGCTCGATGGCACGCATCTGTGCCTGAGCCAGGTGCTGATACGGTCCCGAGCGCGTTCCGAACCACGCATCATTGGTGATTTGCAGAAGGAAATCAGCGCGCCCCGGCGCGGATAGGACATCCTGGGTAAACACAGCTTCGTAGCAGATCAACGGCAGCGCTTTACCCAATGGGCCTGCATCCAGCAGCGCCGCCCCCGACCCGGCGCTGAACCCATGTCCGGTGGTTGCAGCCATGCCATAGATCCCGAACCGCGCCATCACGTCGCCAAACGGAACATATTCGCCAAAAGGCGCCAGATGATGTTTGTCGTACAGCCCCTGCTGAGCCCCATCCACATCAAGGTAGATCATCGAGTTGTAGATTCGCGGCCCGTCGCCTCGTTGAATTCCCAGAACAACCGGCGTGCCTTGCGCCGCCTCGGCGATGGCATCCAGATACGGCTGCGCGCTGCCCAGCCAGGCGGGAACCGAGGTTTCAGGCCAAACAATCAGGTCAGGCTGTGGTTCGGCGGCAGTAAACTCGATCTGACGTGCGAAGAACAGAGGTGCAAACTCTGGATCCCATTTCTGATGTTGCAACGCATTGGGCTGAACCAAGCGAACGATATGTCCCGTTTCGTCCACAGCGGGCCGCGTCCCTGCATAGCCCAAAGCCAATGCGACCGATGCCACACTGATGCCCAAGGGCACGAATACTCCGGAACGCAGCGCCAAAGCCGCCCCTAGTGGCAGTGTCGCCACCAAGGTCAGCGCCCCAAGCCCGTAAGGCCCAAAAAGTGACAGTAGCTGCGCAACAGGGGTCTCGACCCAGACCTGCGCCAGCCCGGCCCAGGGGAACCCGGTCAGAACATAACCGCGGGCACATTCCGCCAACGAAATTGCCACGGCGAGAAACAACGCTTGTGAAACCCCGCGCGCGCCGGGCCTGCGAGCAACCCAGAATGCCAGCGCCCAGAACAGCGCCAAACCACCAGCCATGAAGACCAAAGCAAACGGAGCCATCCAAGCGTGACGATCGGCGTCCACCAGAAACGGCTCGACAATCCAGCTGAGTGCGTGGGCGAAATACCCGGTCCCAAACGCCCAACCGATCCACGCCGCACGCGCACGTGTCTCGGTGCTCTGAAATATCGGTGCGACCAACACCAACGCCAATACAGAAGCCACCCAATACCCAAAGGGAGCCAGACCAAATGCAGCCAGCCCTCCCAACAAACCAGAAAGGACAAATCTAAGCCAAATGGGCCAAGCCCGTATCAGGTTCATGCAACGATATCCGGCAGCATGACACGCAGCCTTTTGATGCGCCGCGGATCCGCATCAATCACCTCAAATTCAGGCCCTTCCGGATGCAGAACAACCTCTCCTCGTGCTGGAACCCGTCCGGACAACATGAAGACCAACCCGCCAAGCGTGTCGATCTCTTCCTCATCGACATCCTCGTGGCTGGTTAGGGATCGCCCGATCTCGGCTTCGAAATCTTCAAGGGGTATCCGCGCCTGCACCACATAACATCCAGGTTTTTCCTGAACCCAAAGTTGGCTTTCATCCGCGTCATGTTCGTCCGCGATCTCACCAACAACCTGTTCGATCAGGTCTTCGATCGTCAGCAACCCGTCGACACCACCATATTCGTCGATCACCAATGCCATGTGGCGGCGCTCGGTTTGCATTTTGGTCATCAGCACACCGATCGGCATCGATGGCGGCACGAACAGCAATGTCCGCAACATCGACACCAGATCAAACTCAGTCGAGCCGCCGTTGAACCCGTGCGTCAAAGCGAAATCTTTCAGGTGGATAAAGCCCAAAGGCGTATCCAGCGTTCCTTCATATACAGGTATCCTGGACAGACCGCTTTCCCGGAAAACCTGGGCCAGCTCATCTTTAGATATCGTCGACGGTACTGACACGATCTCGACCGTAGGAATCGCCACGTCCTCGACCCGCATCCGGCGCAGGTTAATCATGCCGCGAGGTTGAGCCGGATCGACCTCTTGCCCATTGACCGCAGAAGCCGAGTCTTCACTCTGCGTTGAGAACGCATCCACTATTCGAGAGAAAAGTCCTGGTCTCTCAGTGACATTTTCGTTGCCGTCCTTCGGTTGCGCGCCCTGCGCCGCCATAGAACTGCCGTCTGTTTCGCCCATTTTCCCATTCCAAATGATAAGCCGAAAGGCTCGCTCTAAGCATTATATGGGTCATCAATACCCAGTTTGCCAAGTATCTCCACCTCAACACCCTCCATCAGCGTGGCGTCGAGATCACGAATGTGATCATAACCCAGCAAATGCAACAGGCCGTGAACGATCAGATGTGTGACATGATCATCCATGTTTTTCCCTGCCTCCGCCGCCTCGCGAGCACAAGTATCATAAGAAATCGCGATATCGCCCAGAGCAATTTCCCCTGAGAAATCGGGTTCAGGGAGTATCGGAGTCTGCCCGGCGGAATCCGCAGCCAAATCTTCGGCTGGCCAGCTAAGCACATTGGTCGGTGACGCCTTTTCGCGGAATTCCGTGTTCAACTGGGCGATCCGTGCATCGTCGCATCCCAGCAGGCTAACCTCACACTGGTCCGCATCAAGATCGCAATGATCCAAAACCGCCCTTGTGGCGCGCTCTGCCAAAAATTCGAGCCCGTCCCAGCGCGGGTCTTCAACCGATAGTTCCAGGTTCATGCCACCATGTCCAAAATCCCGATACCGGGACCCAGAAGATCAACCCGTTTCACGGCCCGTATCGGCCTCATACGCTTCGATGATCGCGGCGACAAGTGGGTGCCGGACAACATCCTTGGAGGTGAAATAGTTGAAGCTGATATTTGGTATCGTGCTCAACAGCCGTTCTGCATCCGCCAATCCCGACTGAACTCCGCGCGGCAGGTCAACCTGTGACCGGTCGCCTGTTATGACCATGCGGCTGCCTTCGCCCAAACGGGTCAGGAACATTTTCATCTGCATGGTCGTGGCGTTCTGCGCCTCATCCAGCACAACGAAGGCGTTCGCGAGCGTACGGCCACGCATGAACGCCAGAGGTGCAATCTCGATGCGCTTTTCCTCGATCAGCTTGGCCAGTTGTTTCCCGGGCAAAAAATCATTCAGCGCATCATAGAGCGGCTGCATATAGGGATCGACCTTGTCCTTCATGTCGCCAGGTAGATATCCCAGCTTTTCGCCCGCTTCGACGGCGGGACGACTGAGGATGATGCGGTCGACATGCCCGCCGATAAACATCGATACGCCAACGGCCACGGCCAGATAGGTCTTACCTGTGCCCGCCGGACCTATGCCAAAGGCCAGCTCATTGTTGAACAAGGACTGAACATAGACCTTCTGGGCGTCAGTACGCGGCTCGACCAGCTTTTTGCGGGTTTTGATCTCAACCGAACCACCCTTAAACATCTCAAGCTGATCGCCATCCCGGCTGCCGGTTCCTGTCTCCGACCCGCCCATGCGAAGTTCGCGGTCTACATCCGCTGCTTCTACGTCACGACCACCTTCCAGGCGGGTATACAGCGCTTGCAGAACTTCGATCGCCTGTTTTTGGGATTCGTCGTCACCCATGACAACCAGTTGGTTGCCACGGCGCACGATCTGCACGGTCAGCTTCTGTTCGATTTCGGTCAGGTTGCGGTCATATTCGCCGCAAAGATCTATCAATAACCGATTGTCTGGAAATTCAACAAACGCTTCCCGCTGGGGCGTTTCATTTTGCGGTGGGTTCAGGGCACCAATGGCCAATCCGCTCTCCTGTCTGGGCGTTTCACCCCAAGCGTAGACAACATTTCTTGGTGGGCGCAAGCCAGAGATTCAAATTTTCCGTACAGAATGGTAAAACCGCCGATCAAGTTGGAGGCACCGCGAACGTTCCATACAGGCAAACCTAGAACTGATAGTTCAGGCCAAACCGCAAACCACGGTAACGGGGCGTCGATTTGGTCGTAAACCCGTTGTCAAATTCGACGGTTTCAGAATCGAACCGGACGTATTCATATTCCCCAGTGATCGACCAGTTCTCATTCAGTTTGTGCTCGGCGCCAATGCTGGCCGAGAACCCTTTTCGACTGTCTTTATCCTGAAAGGACTGGGTTGTTGCCCCGGATGTAATCGAACTGGTCGTGGTTATATCGCCATGCACGTAACCAACGGAAATAAAGTATAACACTCTGCCACTTGGGTTTGTCAGACCGTTCCGGAAGCGAATTGAGATGACATCCGAAATCTCTGAACCGCCATTGACGACTGAGGTTCCGATCTGCGTCGACACTTCATCGTCCAGAGATCCGAAATCATAGCCCAACTCGACCCCATAGACGTAGTCACGCCCGCCTTTTGCGGGCAGAAGACCGCGCCAACCGCCCCGAATACCACCGTAACTGCCGGTGAGGTCCAATTCGCCGACAGCAAACGTATCTGTAGGCGTCGTCAGGCCAAAGCGGTCCGAGCCGCTGGTCGAATAGCCGGCTGTCAAGCCCAGATAGAAGGCGCTAACATCGCTGCCATAACGTGCTGACGATATTACCGGCGGTTCAGATAAATCCGGATCCAGATTCCCTGCGGCAGCGGAATTGAGTACCAGAAACAACGCGGCCATTGCGGGAAGGGCAACCCTGATATTAGACCCTGCACTAAATCTCAAATTTTTCACTCGCACCCTCCGTCATCCCGATCCGACACCAGGATCAGCACTGATATGCCGTTTCAGGAGGCGTTAGCCTAGGCCCCGAAAAAACCTGACTTTTCTCGGAACATAATTCCAAGTGATAAATCAAGGGTAAATCTTGGAAACAAATACCAGCGATGGTATCCGCATCACAGATAAAGGACGGGTCAGAGCAACCGCCCCGCCAGAGAATTCGCACCTGATCCGATGATCAAAACGTCCCGCAACGCGCCGATTTCCACATCCGCATCAGAGACGTGAACCGAATGAAGATATTCAGATTTTCCCACCATCTGTCCCGGCAACCGGCCGGTTTTTTCGAACAGAACGCGGACTTTGCGTCCAACCATGGCATCCTGAATTTCGCGCTGATGACGCGTGATCAATCCCTGCAGCCGCTGTAGGCGGTCATCCGCCACCCCAGGATCAACCTGAGACCGCTCGGCTGCGGGCGTTCCCGGGCGCGTCGAATACTTGAACGAATAGGCGTAGCCGTATTTGACCTGCTCGACCAAATCCATGGTGGCCTGAAAATCTTCGTCGGTTTCTTCAGGGAACCCAACGATGAAATCACCAGACATGACAATATCCGGACGCGCAGCGCGGATACGCTCGATCAGACGCAAATAGCTTTCGGCTGTGTGACTGCGGTTCATCCGCTTCAGAATGCGATCCGAACCCGACTGGACCGGTAAATGAAGATAGGGCATCAGTTTTTCGCAGGTGCCGTGCGCCTCGATCAGGTCGTCGGCCATGTCATTCGGGTGCGACGTGGTAAAGCGGATGCGCTCTAGCCCGTCGACCTTGTTCAACTCCCAGATCAGTCCCGCCAGCGTCATGTCGCCGTTCGGTCCAGCACCGTGATAGGCGTTGACGTTCTGACCCAGCAGAGTGATCTCACGCACGCCACGTTCGACCAAATCCTGTGCCTCGCGGACGATACGGTCCACCGGACGGCTGACTTCGGCGCCTCGGGTATAGGGCACGACACAGAAGGCACAGAATTTATCGCAGCCTTCCTGAACGGTCAGAAAAGCGGTGGGGCCACGTTTGGCTTTGGGACGATTCTTGAGCTTTTCGAACTTGTCCTCTTCGGGGAAATCCGTGTCCAGTGCCTTGGCGCCTTCGCGCGTCTTGGCTTCCATCTCAGGCAGACGGTGATAGCTTTGCGGGCCAACCACCAGATCGACCAGGGGCTGGCGGCGCATGATTTCTTCGCCCTCGGCCTGCGCGACGCAGCCTGCGACCCCGATCTTGAGATCGGGTTTTTCGGCTTTCAACCCTTTGAAACGCCCCAGCTCGGAATAGACCTTTTCGGCTGCTTTTTCCCGGATGTGACAGGTGTTCAGCAGAATCATATCCGCGTCATCCGGGCTCTGGGTTTCGACATAGCCCTGCCCCCCCAGGGTCTCGGCCATACGCTCGCTGTCATAGACGTTCATCTGGCAACCATAGGTCTTGATGTACAGCTTTTTGGGTTCTGACATGGGGTTGGGCCTTTGCGTTCGCGGGATCGGCGTCATCTATACCCAACGAACGCCGCTTGCAATGCCAGCGCGATTACCCGATTTTGGCCGAAAACTCCAGATGGACGGGGCCGGACAGGCAATGCAGTACGACAGTCTCACTTCTTTCCTTCAATCCGGCAAGGCCGCGTTGGCCAAAGGTCCGATTGCGATGATCTTCGCCGAAGACGATGTCGAGATCGACGGTACCATCCGGCACCATCTGAACCTTGGCTTCAAGTCACTGATCGTGTTCATGCCCGAAGCCTTTACGCTGGATCCTGAACTGACCGAGCGTATCCACAGAGTGACACTGACCTGCGCACCAAGAACCGTCGTCTTTGACACGGTTAATCAGGTCATCCAGGCCGCTCCTGACCTTTGGATGTATTACTGCTATAACGCTGAATACCTGTTCTTCCCCTTCTGCGAAACGCGCACGATTGGCGAGTTGCTGGCCTTTCACACCGAAGAACGCCGAAACGCCATGCTAACCCATGTGATCGACCTGTATGCTGATGACTTGGGCGCCTTTCCAAACGGGGTTGCCCCTGACCAAGCCATGCTGGACAGCACCGGGTATTACGCACATGCCCGACACAACGCTGAAGGACACCCGCTGGAAAGACAGCTGGACATATCCGGCGGATTGCGCTGGCGGTTCGAAGATCACATCCCCTATGAACGCCGCCGCATCGACAGAATCGGGTTGTTCAAATCGCGAAATGATCTGTTGTTACTGCCCGACCACACGTTCAATGAGCCCGAGTACAACACCTATTCCTGCCCCTGGCACCACAATCTGACGGCGGCGATCTGCTCCTTCCGCGCAGCCAAGGCGCTTAAAAGCAACGCGGGGTCGACCTTCGACATCCCCAGTTTCCGCTGGCGCAACTCGGCTCGGTTCCAGTGGTCATCTCAGCAGCTGTTGGAACTGGGGCTCATCGAATCGGGGCAGTGGTTCTAGGCAGCTCAGCGTCGCAGCAGAACCGGGAACCAATCTTCCCGCAAACGCTGCCCGGGCTGCATGTCGTGGCCCGGAAACGGAGGCGAAGTGCGCCCCGGACGTTCCACATATCGCGCATCCTCCCCAACCAACCGCAAGGAAAAAGCACGGCGGCGGCTGTCAGACTGGTTTCCACGCGCGCCATGCAGCGTACGGTAGTTGAAGGCAACCGCGTCACCGGGTTCCATCTCGAATTCAACCACCCTCATACCTTCGGCATCGGGGTCGGGAATGGGGATGTACTGGCCTTCATCCGCGAAAAACCCTTCTTCCGAGACCCAACGCGTGGGCAGAACCTCTTTCTCCCATCTATGTGAACCTGCCACACAACGAAGGGTGGCTTGTGTCACCGGGTCCAATGGCGACCAGAAACTGATCGTCTGACTGCCCTCGACGAAATAGTATGGCCCATCCTGGTGCCACGGCGTTGCCATCGACGTGCCTGGTTCTTTCACCAGAACATGGTCATGGAACATTTGTACGGTTTGCGACTGCATCAGATCCGCTGCGACCTCGGCTGCCGGTGAATTGTGGATCACGTTCTGGAACTGTTCGATACGCGACCAGTTGCAGTAATCATCAAAGAACAGACCGGTTTCGCCCTGTTTTTGGTTGTCAGACGCATATGGTCCGGGTTCAGCCATATTGGCCGCGATGCCGTCACGCAGCGTATCCACGTAGTCGGCGAACAAACCTTTGATCAGAACCACGCCGTCCTGTTGGTATGTGTCAATCATCTCTTGCGTAACCAGGGGGTGTGCCATCTGCGCCTCCGTTCGAATTTAACCTGAATTTGCTCATGAAATTTCCATCTATTCAAATAATATCTTTGAAATGTATAGTTAACCTAATGTTATACGTTACCCTACGCCAATATGAATATGTCTGCGCCATCGGACGGCATGGCAGCCTGTCTGCTGCAGCGTTGCATCTAAATGTTTCGCAGCCAGCCCTGTCGAATGCGCTAACCCGGGTCGAAGACCAGTTGGGCTATCCGCTGTTTATCCGAAAGCGCGGAGCGGCTATGGCGCTGACACCGCAGGGACGCAGCTTTATTGAAAACGCCGAGGCCCTGCTGACACGTGCCGCACGTTTGGAAAATTCTGGAACAGACGGGACCGCAACCACGCGCCTGCGTCTGGGCTGTTTCGACGACCTCGCGCCTTTCCTGCTGGCAAAGGCTTTGCATAGCCTGCGACAGAACATGCCCGAAGTTGATATCACATATCGCGTAGACGAATTTCAGGGCCTGATTTCCGGCCTCGTCAATGGTGAGATCGACCTTGCCTTGACTTATGGCCTGACACTGGATGCGGCCTTTTCCACGACCACCTTGTTCACCAATCGACCAATCGCGGTTATGACAAAAGGCCACCCCTTGGCCAATCGGGCGCAGGTATCATTGCAGGATGTAGTGGCCTACCCCCTGATCCTATCGAACGAGGGACTATCTGCGCAGCATTTCCTGAGTCTCTTCCGTCAACTTGGGCAGAACCCCAATGTCGCACATCGGGCCGCGTCGCCCGAGATCCAACGCAGCCTCGCGGCGCATGGCGAAGGCGTTGCCATCAGCTATGCCAACATTCCTGCCAAGACCAGCTATGACGGGATGCCGTTGGTCAGCATACCTGTGTCAGATGAAATCGCAGCAGAACCCGTTGTTGTGGCACGGCATGCAACAGGCCCTTTGGATCCGCATAGCGAAAAGGCACAGCACATCCTGACCGGACTGATGACGTAAGTTTACTTTTTACGCAGACGGATCACAACGTCGACTGACGCGATCTCAACCCCTTCAGGCGCGTCGGGCAGACGCTGGATGACCAGCTGTTCGGACGGAGCATCGCTGAGCCGGCCCTCATCTTCCCAATAGAAATGCGGATGATCATGCGTGTTGGTGTCGAAATAGCTTTTCGATCCGTCAACGGTAATTTCTTGCAGAACCCCGGCATCGCAAAAGGCGCGCAACGTGTTGTAAACCGTCGCCAGAGAAACAGCATCTCCGTTCTGTTTGGCCGATTCAAACAGGCTTTCGGCGGTGACGTGGCGATGGCGGCCATCACCGACCAGCAGCTCTGCCAAAGCTACGCGCTGACGCGTCGGACGCAATCCGGCGTGAACCAACCAACCTGTGGCTATGCTCTGGCAATCTGCTGTCATCAGTCCAATACCAATTTGTTGCTGAGGTATATATAAGTGCTGTAGTCAGGTAATTTCAAATGAATTTCATTCGCAGAGAATAATGTAAACACAACATGATGTAGGCCACTGCTCTTGCAGGACCTTGCATACGGGTGCTAGACGAGACCAAATTAGATGGAAAGACCCCTGGCAGGAGAGGCGCAGAATGGCCCAATTCCCAAGCAGCTTTGACAAGGACGATCTGCTGAAATGCGCCCGCGGCGAACTATTCGGCCCCGGGAACGCACAGTTGCCCGCCCCGCCGATGTTGATGATGGATCGGATCACCGAGATTTCGGCCGATGGTGGCGCCCATGGCAAAGGTCATATTCTCGCTGAATTCGACATTACGCCCGACCTTTGGTTCTTTGATTGCCATTTCCCCGGCAACCCGATCATGCCCGGCTGCTTGGGCCTGGACGGTTTGTGGCAGCTGACCGGATTCAACCTGGGCTGGCGCGGCTGGCAAGGGCGCGGCATGGCCGTTGGAGTGGGCGAGGTCAAGCTGACAGGTATGGTACGCCCGGACCGCAAGATGCTGACCTATAAAATCGACTTCAAGAAAGCAATCCAGACCCGCCGCCTGACTATGGGTGTCGCAGATGGTATCGTCGAAGCCGACGGTGAGATGATTTACGATGTCAAGGACATGAAAGTAGTTCTGTCCGAAGCCTGAGCCTGACCGGCCCCAAATAAGGAGCACGCACATGCGTCGAGTAGTTGTCACCGGCTTGGGAGTTGTCTCTTCCATCGGGAACAATGCCGAAGAGGTTCTGACCTCACTCAAGGCCGGCAAGTCCGGCATCGTGGCCAATGACCAGATGGTCGAACATGGCTTTCGCAGCCAGATCGCCGGGTCGCTCAAAATCGACGTTAGCGAACATGTGGACAAGCGCACCCTGCGCTTTATGGGTCCCGGAGCGGCCTATGCGCATATCGCGATGAGCCAGGCGATTGCCGATTCAGGATTGACCGAAGACCAGGTTGCCAACCCACGTACCGGCCTTGTCGCCGGATCGGGCGGACCGTCGACCAGCGCCATGCTGACTGCGCATCAGACCGTTCTGAAAAACGGCGCGACCAAGCGGATCGGCCCGTTTGCAGTTCCTAAATGCATGTGCTCAACCATTTCGGCCAACCTTGCGACCGCCTTCAAGATCAAGGGCATCAATTACTCGATCACTTCGGCCTGTTCGACCTCGTTGCATTGCATCGGCAATGCCGCAGAGCAGATCATGATGGGCAAACAAGATATAATGTTCGCGGGCGGCGGGGAAGAGCTGGACTGGACCTTGTCCTGTCTGTTCGATGCAATGGGTGCCATGTCGTCGAAATACAACGATACGCCCGAAAAAGCTTCTCGTGCATTCGACCAAGACCGCGACGGGTTCGTAATATCCGGCGGAGGCGGTATTGTCGTGCTGGAAGATCTGGAACACGCATTGGCACGCGGCGCCAAAATCTATGCTGAAGTGACGGGTTTTGCAGCAACCTCCGACGGTCACGACATGGTAGCCCCCTCTGGCGAAGGTGGCGAACGCGCCATGCGTCTGGCGCTGGACACCCTGCCCGAAGGCCGCAAGGTCGACTACATCAATGCCCATGGCACCTCGACCCCGGTCGGAGATGTCGGCGAAGTCGAAGCTGTGCGCCGTATTTTTGGCGAGGGTAGCGTGCCGCCGATTTCCTCGACCAAGTCGATGACAGGCCACGCACAAGGTGCGGCTGGCGCGCTGGAGGCTATTTTCTGCCTTTTGATGCTGGAACATGATTTTATAACGCCGTCGATCAACGTCGACACGCTTGCCGAGGGCATCCAGCCCGGAGAAATTGCAACTCAGCTAGTTGAAAATGCAGGTTTGGACAGCGTCATGACCAACAGCTTCGGCTTTGGTGGGACGAACGGGTCCATGGTTCTTTCAAAGTATAACGGGTGAATGGAATGTCAGATCTAATGAAAGGCAAACGCGGCCTCGTTATGGGCGTGGCGAATGACCGTTCGATCGCATGGGGCATCGCAAAGGCCATGCACGAAGCGGGCGCCGAACTGGCATTCACCTATCAGGGCGAGGCATTCGGAAAGCGGCTGGAACCGCTGGCGCAAAGCCTTGGCAGCGATTTCATGGTCGATGCGGACGTCACTGATGATGAGTCGCTGGATCGTGCCTTTGACGAGTTGGCCCAGCGCTGGCCGACCATTGATTTTGTGGTCCACGCCATCGCCTATTCCGACAAGTCCGAGCTTACAGGCCGGTTCCTGGACACCAGCCGGGCGAATTTCAAGAATTCGATGGATATTTCGGCCTATTCGCTGATCGAAGTGGCCCGCCGCGCCTATCCGATGATGAAAGAAAACGGCGGTACGATCCTGACGCTGACCTATCAGGGGTCTAACCGGGTTGTGCCCAACTACAACGTAATGGGTGTGGCCAAAGCTGCGCTGGAATCAGCGACCCGTTATCTGGCCAACGATCTTGGACCTGACGGAATCCGGGTGAACGCAATCTCTCCGGGTCCGATGAAAACACTGGCCGGGGCGGCCATCGGTGGGGCCCGCAAGACCTTCAAGTTCTGCGACCAGAACGCTCCGATGCGCAGCAATGCCACGCTTGAGGCTGTCGGCGGCACCGCGGTTTATCTGGCTTCGGATGCGGGGGCCTGCACCTCGGGCGAAGTTATTCGTGTTGATGGTGGCTTCCACGTTCTGGGAATGCCTCAACCGGACCATATGTGACCATTTCTTTCCCTGTCAGTGCCAAGATTTGACCATCTTTCGCAGGCAGGGATAGTTGCATGAACAAAGCAGAGCAAATCATTGCCAGCAGCAAGCGGGTTTCCCGCCGAAAACCGGGTTTTCTGGGGTTTAGAGGCCGCGTCGCCTTGATGACCCTAACAATGCTGCTGATGCTGTTTGTATTCTTCACTCAGCCGCATGTACGCGAGATCTTTGCATCATGGACCAGCCTGTTTTCAGGTTGATCCAGATCACGAAACTCAATTCACCGAAACCACTTCGATTTCGAAAATCAGGTCCCTTCCGGCCAGAGGATGGTTCGCGTCCAGCGTGACGGTCACCTCATCAGCCTCGACAACAGTTACCGGCAATGCGTGCCCTTCGGGCGTTTGCATCTGTAACTGGGTGCCGGGTTCAAGCGGGATGTCGTCCGGAATACCTTCGCGTGGAATGCTCTGGCGCATTTCGGGATTGATCGGCCCATAAGCATCAACGCAGGCGATCTCGACACGTTTTTTGTCCCCGGCCACCAGACCAGGCATAGCACTGTCCAATCCGGGAATAATCTGCCCAGACCCCACCTCGAATTCCAGTGGATCGCGCCCTTGTGAACTGTCAAAGACATTCCCGTCCTGCAACGTACCGGTATAGTGGATGCGAACTGTGTCGCCCTGTTTTATCGCTGTCATTTTGGCCTCCGGTCGATAGAAAATTGAGCGGTCAAACCTAGGCAATGAAGCAACATTGTAAACCCTTAGCACTTTTGCAAACCTGCACCGAATGAACGGAGGGGAATTGATGCCGATCACAACCTGCATTTTTGATGCATACGGCACGTTGTTCGATGTGGCCGCCGCTGCAAGGCAAGCCGCATCGGAACCTGGCAATGAGGCGCTGCAGCAGAAATGGCCGGAACTGGCCAATCACTGGCGCCTGAAACAGTTGCAATACACCTGGCTGCGTGCGGTGGCCGATGCACATGCAGATTTCTGGGACGTCACCCAGGACGGTCTGGATTGGGCACTAGAGGCAACGGGGCTGGACCAGCACCCAGCCCTACGCCAGCGCCTGCTTGATCTCTACTGGGAATTGCAGGCCTATCCCGAGGTTCCCGAAATGCTGGCCACCCTTAAGGCCGGCGGGATGCAGACTGCGATCTTGTCGAACGGATCACCGCCGATGCTGGATGGTGCGGTTCAATCCGCAGGGATAAGCGGCGTTCTCGATGGTATTCTGTCGGTCGAAAGCGTCGGCGTCTTCAAACCGCATGCCAAGGTTTATGATCTGGTCGCACAGAGGTTCGGCTGCCAGCGCGACGAAGTCTTGTTCGTCAGCTCAAATGGCTGGGACGCGGCGGGGGCCAGTGGCTATGGTTTCGTCACTGCCTGGGTCAACCGTGCGAACGAACCAATGGATCGGTTGCCATGGCAGCCAACGCATGTACTGTCCGACCTGACATCCATTCCGGAACTTGCAGGATTCTGATGCCCTTTTTTTCGACCAACGACGGCAAACACCTCTATTTCGAAGACACCGGCAGCGGCAGGCCGGTCCTGTGTTTGGCTGGCCTTACCCGAAACAGCCGGGATTTCTCATTTCTTGCCCCGCACATGACCGATTGGCGGATGATCGCGATGGATTATCGCGGGCGCGGGCAATCCGAGCATGACTCGGATCACGGGAACTATAGCCTGTTACGCGAATCTCAAGACGTGATTGATCTGCTGGATCATCTTGGCCTGGATCAGGTGACCGTGATTGGGACCTCACGTGGAGGCCTGATCGCGATGACCTTGGCCACCACCCACCCAAAGCGGCTGGCGGCTGTTGTGCTCAATGATGTTGGTCCGGTCTTTAATCCATCGGGCATCGCCAAAATAATGGAATATGTCGGCAAACAACCGGTCTCGAAAACCTATGACGAGGCCGCGCAGGCGCTTCAGCACGTGTTGGGCCCGCAGTTTCCAGGGATTTCACTGGAAAGATGGCGGCAGATGGCTGAATTTCAAAATCAGGAAACGACAGAGGGTTTGACCCTGCGCTATGATCCGGCCCTGCGCACAGCGCTGCTGGAACAGGCCGCAGCCGGGGCAATCCCGGATATGTGGATATTCTTCGAGGCCCTGCACGACATCCCAACGGGTGTCATTCGCGGTGAAAATTCCGATCTTCTGAGCGCGCAGACATTGGCCGAGATGCAGAACCGGCATCCGGGGTTGATCTCGGCTACCGTGCCCGATCGCGGACACGTGCCGTTTCTGGACGAACCTCAATCATTGGGCGTTATTCGCAAAGTACTGGACGCGGCATGAGCACACTTGAAATGATCGAAGCCGCAGCCCTGCGTCTGCAAGGGCACGTCAGAGAAACACCAATCCTGACCTCTCCGTTTTTGGATGAAATCGCGGGTCGCCGCGTGTTGGTAAAACCGGAATGCCTGCAGCACACCGGCAGTTTCAAGTTTCGCGGGGCGTGGTCGGCCATTTCGGGCCTCAGTGAAGCAGACCGAAAGAAAGGTGTGATCGCCTATTCCTCGGGCAATCATGCTCAGGGCGTGGCTTATGCCGCCGCACGGCATGGTATTTCGGCTGTTATCATCATGCCCTCGGATGCCCCAAAGCTCAAAATCGACAACACGCGCGCTCTGGGGGCCGAGGTGGTTCTGTACGACCGCTCCAATGAAAGCCGCGAAGAAATCGGGGAGGCCGTGGCGGCCAAGCGTGGCCTGACCCTGATCCGCCCCTATGATGAACCGCTTGTGATAGCCGGGCAAGGCACAACCGGGTTGGAAATCGCGCGCCAGGCGGCTGTGCTGGGCGTCGAACAGGCTGATGTGCTGGTCTGTTGCGGCGGCGGGGGGCTGACCTCGGGTATTGCGCTTGCGCTCGAGGGGCACGCACCCGGTCTGCGCGCTCGCCCCTGCGAGCCCGAAGGGTTTGACGACGTCAAACGCTCGTTGGCACTGGGACGAATAAAGAACAACGCGGCCACATCTGGCAATATCTGCGACGCCATTCTGACCCCGCAACCCGGCGACATCACCTTTCCGATCCTGCAACGGCTGTGCGGTCCCGGCCTGTCTGTGACCGAAGAAGAGGCGATGCGCGCCATGGCTTTGGCCTTTCTGCGCCTGAAGATCGTGCTGGAACCGGGCGGTGCGGTTTCCCTGGCCGCAGCGTTGTTTCGCAGGTCCGAAATTCAAGGAGACGCCGTTATCATTGTCGCATCGGGTGGCAATGCGGACCCGGACGTCTTTGCCAAAGCTATGGAGTTCCTGACCTGACAACCGCCGTCGGTTCCGGCAGCGTGTCAGTTCAGCATGCAAAGACAAAGGATTTTTATGCAGATAGCTGACCTTGGGGATGTACAGCTTCATTACCGGATCGACGGCGCCCCACAAGGCGCGCCGATCGTATTCGCGAACTCGCTGGGCACCGATCTGCGCCTGTGGGATGCGATGCTGCCATACCTGCCTGATGGGCTGCGAGTCATTCGATACGACAAACGCGGGCATGGCCTGTCCTCGGCGCCTCAGGCGCCCTATTCGATGGGGGCGCTGATCCGCGATGCCGAAGGCCTTCTGGATCACCTAAAGGTCCGAGATTGCGTTTTTGTCGGTCTGTCCATCGGCGGGATGATCGCGCAGGGTCTGGCCGTCAAACGCCTGGATTTGATTCGCGGGCTGGTTCTATCAAATACAGCGGCCAAAATAGCCACCCCGGCGATTTGGGCGGACCGTATGGAAGCCGTCCGGATCGGCGGCATCGAAATGCTAGCCGACGCAACTATGGAGCGCTGGTTCTCGCGGGCATTCCACGCGTCGCCCCAGCACCTGCTATGGCGCAACATGATGGTGCGGCAACCTGTTGAAGGCTATCTGGGATGTTGCGCCGCCATTTCCGGAACCGATTTTTACACGCCAACAAGTGGCCTGCGTTTGCCGACTTTGGGCATTGCGGGCAGTGAGGATGGCTCTACCCCGCCGGATCTAGTAAAAGAAACCATTGATCTTATTCCCGGTGCCCGTTTCGAATTGATACGCAAAGCGGGCCATCTGCCCTGCGTCGAACAACCCATTGAATACGCGGCCCTACTAAAAGACTTTTTGACTGGCATCGGTCATATCTGAAGGAGCATTGCTTTGGCGGATTTTCTGTTGGTCCATGGCTCATGCCATGGTGCCTGGTGTTGGAGAGATTTGATCCCAGCACTTGAAACACGCGGCCATTCGGTCCGCGCAATTGATATGCCCAGCCACGGATCTGACCCGACGTCGATCGACCAGGTGACCCTGGACAGTTGCCGGAACGCCGTTCTGGCTGCGAGCAGATCGGATACGATCATCGTCGGCCATTCTTGGGGGGGATACCCCATTAGTGCCGCCGCCGATTTGAGACCGGATGCGATGCGCGGACTTGTTTTCCTGTCCGCCTACGTCCCCGAGAACGGATTGTCGATGGTCGAGATGCGCCGGAAATCACCGCGGCAAACAATAGTTGATGCCGTCGAAAAATCGACTGACGGGCTGTCCTATACGGTCAAACCCGATAGCGTGAAGGCCTTGTTTTACCACGACTGCCCGGAAGAGGTCCTGCTTTATGCGCTGGCTCGGCTTTGCCCGCAGGCCATTGCACCTCAGGAGGCACGGCTTACCCTGACAGCACATTTTCAGGATATGCCCAAAGCATATATCCGAACACTCGACGACCATACCATCCCGCCTGAATACCAGCACATCATGAGCCTCAGCATGCCCGAGGGAATGCGCCATTCCATCCAAAGCTCTCATTCGCCATTCTTTTCGCACCCTGAAAAACTGGCCGATCTATTGGACGACATCGCGCAGGGCTTTGATACTCTTGACTGATCTGCGAAATCTTGCGGCTTTCCTCTGAACCTGACCCCCGATAGGGTGCCCGAAACTTTCTTTGTCGGTTCCCATGCGCTTACCTTTCCTGTTTGTTCTTGCCACTGTCATGATTGATGCAATGGGGATTGGCCTTGTGCTGCCCATTATGCCCGAGCTCATTATTGATGTTCAGGGTGGTACGCTGGCCAGCGCGGCGATCTGGGGCGGCGTCCTAAGCACCGCTTTTGCAGCGATGCAATTTATCTTTGGACCGATCCTGGGCAACCTGTCTGACGCTTTCGGGCGCAGGGGTGTATTGTTGGTATCGCTGTTTGTTATGTCGCTGGACTATGTGGTCATGGCGCTTGCTGGCAGTATTTGGCTATTACTTGCCGGTCGGATCGTCGGCGGGATCACAGCCGCAACTCATTCCACCGCCGCGGCGTTCATGGCGGATGTGTCGAAACCCCACGAAAAAGCTGCGAACTTCGGTCTGTTAGGGGCGGCATTCGGGGTTGGCTTTGTCCTGGGTCCGGTCATCGGCGGATTGCTGAGCGAATATGGAACCCGTGCGCCCTTCTGGGCTGCCGCAGCGCTTTCGGCCATAACATTCGGCGTCGGTTTGATGGTGATGCCTGAAACGGTGACCGATAAGAACCGGCGCCCGTTCAGCCTGCGCCGCGCTAACCCCGTGAATTCATTGCGTGCCATCGCGGCGCTGCCGGGAATCCGTCCGATGTTGTGGGTCTATTTCCTCTATTCAGTCTCAATCTACGTCTATCCGGCCATTTGGGCCTATTTCACCGCCGAGCGTTTTGGATGGTCACCCCAGATGATTGGTGTGTCGCTGGGTCTTTATGGAATTGGAATGGCCGCGGTTCAGGGCGGATTGATACGCCCCGCCACACGTTTTCTCGGCGAACGCGTAACAATCCTTCTCGGGATGGTGTTCGAGATTGTCAGCTTTCTGCTTCTGGCTTTTCTGACTAATGGAATAATCGCGCTGATGCTGATCCCGATCACGGCTATCGGCGCAGTCGCAACCCCGGCAATCCAGGCTCTGGCCTCGCGCGCAACACCAGATTCGCAACAAGGAGAGCTTCAGGGCGTGCTAACTTCACTGCACGCGCTTTCCATGGTGATTTCCCCTCTGGTCATGAGCAGCGTATTTGCCTGGTTCGCAAAGCCCGGCACCGCCATCTATTTTCCCGGCGCGCCGTTTCTTCTGGCCATGTGCCTTATGATTGTCGGCCTTATCCTCTTTTACAGATCTCGCCCCATTTCTGCATAACAACGACATGACGATGACGGTTTCGGCCTTGCAGGTCATTCCGAACCGCGCCACCGTGATTAAAACCGAATACGA
This sequence comes from Ruegeria sp. CDSA241, assembly GCF_059611265.1. Classification (NCBI taxonomy): domain Bacteria; kingdom Pseudomonadati; phylum Pseudomonadota; class Alphaproteobacteria; order Rhodobacterales; family Roseobacteraceae; genus Ruegeria; species Ruegeria sp. CDSA241. The sequence goes on along the minus strand of NZ_JBXWPF010000018.1, from coordinate 46,649 downwards.
GGACATCATGCAATCCATCAAGGCGGCCGTATGTCGGGCATTCGACAAACCCCTGGTCATAGAAGACGTGCTGATCGCCCCGCCCGCCGCCGGCGAAGTCGAGGTCACCCTGGATGCAGTTGCAATCTGCCATTCCGACATTTCTTTCGCCAGCGGCGCCTGGAGTGGATTCCTGCCCGCTGTTTATGGCCATGAGGCAGCGGGTGTGATCACCGCAACGGGCGGCATGACCGAAGGGTTCGAGGTTGGCGATTCCGTCGTGGTGACGCTTATCCGTGCATGCGGTTCCTGCCCCTCCTGCGCGGGTGGCAAGCCAACCTTATGTGAAACACCCCACGACACTGTAAAAGGTCCGTTGCGCACCGCTGACGGGGGCCCGCTGGAGCAAGCAATGGCGTGCGGGGCTTTTGCCGAAAAAGTCGTGGTCAGCCACCGGCAGATCGTGAGAATTCCCGAGGCCCTGCCAAAGGATGTGGCCAGTCTGCTGTCTTGCGGGGTAATCACCGGTGTGGGCGCTGCCGTGAATGCCGCCGGTCTGCGCCCGGGTCAGGATGTCGTCGTGATCGGGGCCGGAGGCGTTGGCCTGAACGCCATACAAGGCGCACGGATTGCGGGTGCCCGGCGTATCGTTGCGGTCGACATGACCGAGGACAAACTGGCCATTGCAAAGGAATTTGGTGCAACCCACGGCGTTCTGGCCACTTTGGACGCACCATGGAAGGCAGCTTACCGCGCACTTGGCGGTCGAGGGGCCGATGCCGTGCTGATCACAGTCGGTGCAATCCCGGCCTATGACCAGGCCGTTCGCTATCTTGGCCGAGGCGGTAAGGCCATCATGATCGGGATGCCCCATTCCGGCGACATGGCAAGCTATGAACCTGTTGTCCTGGCCGCACTTGGTCAGGGGCTGATCGGGTCAAAGATGGGGGATGTGGTGATCCAACGTGATATTCCCTGGATGATCGACCTGTATGAACAGGGGCGGCTGAGGCTGGATGAACTGATCTCGGGCCGCTGGTCCTTGTCGCAAATCAACGAGGCGATTGCGGATACCAAAACCGGATCGGCCAATCGAAACGTCATCATGTTTGACAGGGCCTAAGCAGCCCCGGCTGGAGTATATCCTATGAAACTGCAGGATCTCGATATCATTGTCACGGCCCCCCCTGCTCCGGGTTGGGGTGGCCGGTACTGGATACTGGTAAAGGTTACCACCGACACAGGCGTCACCGGTTGGGGCGAATGCTATGCTTCATCCATTGGACCTGAAGCTATGTGTCACGTAATCCGGGATGTCTTTGAACGGCATATGCTCGGCGAGAACCCCGAGAGCATCGAGCTTATGTTCCGCCGCGTCTATTCCAGCGGATTTACCCAGCGCCCCGACCTGACCGTAATGGGTGCGTTTTCAGGGCTAGAAATCGCGTGTTGGGACATTCTGGGTAAAGATCGCGACCGTCCGGTTTATGCGCTTTTGGGTGGGCTGGTTAATCAACGCATCCGGGCCTACACCTACCTTTACCCCCTGCCCCGGCATGACCTGGCCGACTTTTGGACTTCGCCCGACCAGGCCGCGGAATGTGCAGCTGAAATGGTGAGCCGCGGCTTCACGGCAGTAAAATTTGATCCCGCTGGTCCCTACACGATCCGTGGCGGGCATATGCCTGCTATGTCCGACATCTCGATGTCAGTTGCCTTTTGCAAAGCGATCCGTGAAGCGGTCGGCGACAGGGCCGACCTGTTGTTTGGCACCCACGGTCAGTTCAACACCGCAGGCGCAATCCGGCTGGGTCAGGCGCTGGAACCCTATTCACCGCTTTGGTTCGAAGAACCTACCCCACCTGACATGATCGAAGACATGGCCCGCGTCGCTCGCAACGTGCGAATACCCGTGGCAACCGGGGAACGCATGACCACCAAAGCCGAATTCGGTGCAGTTTTGCGCGCAGGTGCAGCAGAAATCCTGCAACCCGCCCTTGGGCGTGCAGGTGGGATATGGGAGATGAAGAAAGTCGCAGCCATGGCCGAGATATTCAACGCCCAAATGGCTCCGCATCTCTATGCTGGTCCAGTTGAATGGGCCGCCAACATCCATCTGGCAGCCTCAATCCCAAATCTGCTGTTGCTGGAAACCATTGATACGCCGTATCACGACGCTTTGATCAAAGGTTCACTGCGCGTTGAAAATGGCTTTGTCGTGGCACCGAATGCGCCAGGGTTGGGGATCGAAGTGGACGAAGATCTGGCCCGCTCACACCCCTATACCGGCGATGGGTTGCACCTTCAGATGCAGGAAGAACCTTGCGACTATGCCAACGGCAACGCCTTTCAGGGCGGTGCCCCTGCTGCAAAGGGGTGACAAGTACTGAAATTCTGAGTCATATTGCGCCAAAGCCAAGTTTGGAACCAATACGCACGTGACAGTTCAAGACCACGAAACACTGAATTCGGACGAAACTCCGCCCGGCATGCAGGAAAGTGCAGCACGTGCCGCCGCGTACCTTAAGACGCTGGCGCATGAAGGCCGCCTGATGATTTTGTGCCATCTGGGTGATGGCGAGAAATCGGTTGGTGAGCTGGAAAAACTGCTGCAAATCCGGCAGGCCGCAGTCAGTCAGATGTTGGCACGCCTACGAGAAGAACAGCTGGTGTCGACACGGCGCGATGGCAAAACCATCTACTATTCCCTGCAGGACGGAAATACAGCGAAAGTCATCCAGCTGCTATACGACCTGTTCTGCAAACCTGAAGCCAACCCCTAGTTCGAAACATAGCCGGCGATCACCTGCATCAGCTTGAAAGCGGTTGCGGCATCGTTTTCGACCACGGCCAGGAATTCTTCCTCACCGATACGCAGACAAGACAGGTCGGTTTCCGCGATCATGCTCAGGGCGCGGGGTTCCTTTCGGATCAACCCCAACTCTCCGACCAATGCGCCGGAGCCAACCGTTGCGATCAGTTGATCGGGACCTTCTGGTTGCGGCAAATACAGGCCTGCCTCGCCTTCCAAAACGACATAGGCCCCATCGGTGGGCTGGTCGTCTTTCAGGAACACCACCTCTCCCGGTTGAGCCTGGAACCAGCGCGCACCAAATGCCAGAAGGCGCAGCTGCCTGCGGTCAAGACCGGAAAACAGCGGCGTCTGTTCCAGCGCACGAAGCTTGCGCGCCAAATCGGCTGATGCTGCGCTATCTTCTTCCACGTCGGCGGGTCCTTCGTCTGAAACCACACGACCTTGCCTTATTTCTATGAACATGTCGAATACGTCAGGGTTTTCGTACTGATCGTTCAGATAAATCACCGTCGCATTTGGCAACAGGGCGCGCAGGTTGTTATAGACCGCAATCTGAGTTTCCATGTCATAGCTTGCCAAAGCATTATCCAGGATCAGAATGTCGGGTTTCTTGATCGTAGCCCGCGTAAAGGCCAAAGGTTCGGCGAAAACCGCAGGCAGGTTCTGCCCGCCCAGCGAGACCGGTACATCGTAAATCAGCTCGACCACCAAAGGTCGGGCTCCGTTTTCAGAAAGGACATCAACGATCAGCTTACGGACCTCATCTGATCGCGCGCCGCCGATCTGGCTGACCTTACCGAACAAAGCGTTCTCCATCACGGTCAGACCGGGGGCAAACTCGGTTTCCTTCAGCGGCACGAAGACATCATTCAGATGTTGCAGCAGTTTTTCGGAGTGGCTTTGCCGCAATTCAAGTATGCGGTTTTTCAATTCATCCGTAAACGCGGGGCCAATCTGTTCTGCCGAGATGACAAACGGAACCGCCAGAAGGTTGGCCAGTTGCCCATCATCCAGACCGCTGACACCTTCGTTTCGGGTGCGCTCTACCAGTTCGACTGCAGCTTCGTAGACTTCGGCCTGCAGGCCAAGCTTGCGGAACAACGGGTGGTCCGTGCCGTCCAACCCAAATATCTGGCGCAACATATCAATGACATCGCGCGTCAGGCTGACCAGGGTTTCGTCCAAGCCCAGCTCGCGCAGCTGCCCCAAAAACACGCCCTGACGGGTCAGTATTTCCTGAGTGACCGGAACGCAGGGCGTCGCGAAAAGCAGGTTTTCCGCGACCGGCAAGGCCGCATTATATGCATTGCGGTCAAAGATCAGAGCCTGCTGTTGCAGCCCAGCCTTGACTACCGCCTCCTGAACTTTGGGCCGTAGTTCAACCAGTTTTCTGACCAACTCGGGGTGCTCGTTGGCTTCGAATGTCTGTTCAGCACCGCGCTGAAACAGGGCAGCGCCCGAACCTAGACCGTCGATCAGTTGTAACCACCAGTCGCGCAGGTCTTCCACGGTGTTCAAACCAGCCAGCGACGGGTCCAGCCAATCAACTCTAAACGGGTCGGTACTGTTGCCCGCTCGTCTTGTTTCAGCAAAGCCGGGGTCGTCTGATTCTGTCGACAGAGGACGAAGACGCATCGGCATCATCACATTGTCGCCCAAAGTTCCCTGAAACATAACCGGTCGCGATGAGGCAAAACCGATCCGCGCAGCAATGACCCCCTGATGCAGCTTTGACAAATCTTCCTGCCCGACCGTTACCCTGCCGGAACTGGGCAGGATCTCTCGGGTCAGCAATTCCGAAACCGCACGCCGGTCTTCTTCGCTGGGCGCAGCGATTCCGATGGTTTTACCGCCCGGGAATGTCAGATCGAGGTCGTCCAGAACCAGATTCCCGTCCATGTCACGAACAGATGCATGTTTCAGAACAATATCCCCGTCCAGCCTGGGATGTTTGTCGGGCTCGCCTTCGAACAGGCTTTCGTCCTGCATTCCAGAGGGTGCAAAGCGTTCGATCACAACATCCCAGCGCAGGGACATATCCTGTGTCTGGTTGTAATATGTGAGCAACTCTTTCCAAGGCGAACTGAGGTCCTTGTAAGCCGCCAAAGCCGCAACCAACGCCCCCAACGAGACCGAGCCCTGCAAGACCAGAATGCCGCCAACCAGATAGAACAGGAATGGGGTAAGCTGCGAAATGAAGTTGTTGATGAACTTCATAAAGAACTTTTTCTGGTAGATATCGAAGCGGATTTCAAACAACCGGCCCAGCTGATCCGAGATCATGGCCCGGCGATACCGCCAGCCGCCATTTGCCCGCAGCGTTGACGCACCTGCTGCGTTTTCACCAATCTGTGCAGCCAGCACGCGCACTTCCTGGATGCGGCTTTTGTTCAACAGATTGATCTGGCGCTGCAGCTTTGGGATCAACCAGGCCTGTAACGGGATCAGGGAAACGGCAGCAAGCCCGAACCAAAAGCTCTGTAGGAACAGGAAGGACAGTATCGTGATCATCTGTCCCGCCTGCAATACCGGCTGGCTGATCGCATCGCCCATCAGCCCACCCATCGGCTCGCTTTCAGCGGTGATCATCGACACCATTTCGCCTTGGCTGACCCGTTCGAAATAGGGTTGCGGAAATCTCAAGGCGCGGCTGATCATCTGATACCGGAATCGGCGCAGCATCCGTTCGCTCAGGATGCCTTTCATGGTGTTGATGCGCATTTTCATCAAACCATGCGCCAGAACGGCGAGCAGAAACCCAATGCATAATATGATCAGAAAATTCGTTTGCGACAGGCTGTAGCCCAGCACATCAACAACAGGGGTCGCAGCCCCGATCGCGTCATTGATGATGCGCTTGGGCAGTTCCAGCGTCAGGTATAGCAGCGGAAACAAAGACGTGGTTACGGCCAGCAAAATCAGCTGGTCGCGCTTTGAATATTTCCAGATAAAACGGAAAATCGTGCGTTCTATGGAACCTGCCCCTGCTGCGGATCACTGACCCGGTCTTTACGAAATTCTCGTAAATTCAACAGTCTGAATTTACCGCAATCAAGCCTGCAGACGCAAATAGTTTCCGAATTGAACAGATATTTGCCGAATGTGAACAAGTTCATTTGCGCAACCTCACATTAGCCCCTACTGTTTGCTTCAGGACGATATCGGGAGGATTCATTTGCCTGCCACTCTAGGCACTGTGTTATTGATGCTCTGCTTATTGCAGATCAAACATATGTTTGCAGATTTTTACCTCCAGACGCCTAAGATGCTGTCCGGCCGAGGCGAATATTTTCACTGGGGACGCGCCCAACATGCCGCTGTACATGTTATTGGGTCGGTGTTGGTTTTCTTGGTATTCGGCACCCCGCTGCCGTTTATCCTAATCATTGCCGGGCTAGAGTGGATCGTTCATTTCAACATCGACTTTGCCAAAGCCAGCTATTCCGACAAAAAACAGCTTATGCCAACCCAGGCAGCCTTTTGGCGGGCAGCCGGGCTGGATCAGTGCATGCATAATCTGACCTATGTGGCAATGGTCTGGGCCTGGGCGACATTCGCGGCCTGAACCAGAATTACCACAGCAATTCAGAGCTGAGTGGCCGATGGATAGAGCGATAGCCACCTCTGGTCTATGGCATCGATCTTCTGCGGGTCGAACTCGGTCTCAACTTCCCAGTACCGGCCAGACTCCACGAAATATCCAAGATCCGACTCCGACCGTATGATCTCAGCCATCCCCGATGTAGAAGGCATCTCGACCGAAGACAAATCTTCGCTGTCGACCGAGGGGTAAACCAGTCGGCTTGGCCCTTCGAACAATCGCACTGTGCGACAGCCCTGCGCCGCAGCAAACAATCCTAGTCGCGCCGACTTCGCCTCAAGCAGTCGCAAGGTCACATCGGATCGCAACGGATCTGCGGCTCCGTTGCCGTAGAAATGCGTCCGACCCTGTCCGGAATAGATCATATCGCAACCGCAATAAGCCAGAACCGAGGGCTGTAATGCAGACAAAGCCCAGTATCCGGCGGTAAAGGCCATCGTTCCCCCGGCATAGACAAACCCACCGAAACCATTCTGTATCGGAACGTATTCATTTGCAGTGACTATACGCTGGATGTCACTGACAGATGTGGGCATGTTCTTGGTCGGGAAATCCTCGGGGTGGATCAGAAAATCCCAGTCTGCGCGGACCCGCCAGGCATTGTTGATAGCGACGATATGCGTGAACGGCGTACGCGCCCAGTCCCGCGCACGCAGCGCGGTGGGGGCGCTGCCGAGGATCAGAACCTTGTTCTTCGATTTGGTCATTATGCGTCCGGGCTCAACTCGATCCCGTGAATGCTAGTGCATCAGGACGCGTCGGCTAGCCCAAAACGGAAAAACTGCTTTCTTTGTTGATCGGGCGCTTGCGGGAATAGAAACCGACATCGATTGTGCGTCCAATATAGGGCAGTTCAAATTGTAGCGGCGCACTGTCATGATCCGCGCCGTCTTCGCAATACCCGATCAGCGCCGTCATCATCTTGCCTGCAATCGGCGCGTTCTTGTACTGATTTCCACTGGATCCGCAGGCCATATAAAAACCGGGAAGGCTGGATTTGTCATAGATCGGAATCCAATCCGTAGACGCATCATACAGGTCCACCACACCGCGGGTCTTGGAAGGAATGCCAAGACTGGGCACTCTCTGGGCATAGCGCATCGCTTGCGTCGTCCACTGGTCGGTAAAGTCACGATAATAGGTTACGTCATCTTCGCACCATTGATGTGGGTCGCATTCGGGGTCTTCCGAGCCCACCAGGATGTGGTTGCCATGCTCTGGCCGGCAATAGCAGGCGATATCGCTGTCCGACACGATTGTCCCGTCATTTTCAAAGTCAAACCCCTCGGGCGCAGGGACGTGAACGACCTCTTGGCGCAAGGGGCGGGTCTGAATGGTCATGTCATCCAGAACATCTGCCATCCCGTTGATGATGGCCGAACCCGGCCCGGCTACGTTAACCACAACTTTTGCATGAATGTCTTCTCCCGATGCCAACCTGACACCAGAAACTCGCCCGTCATCAGTCAAAATCTCGACCACTTCGGCCCCGGTCCGCACTTCGGCCCCGTGCTGTTTGGCGGCATCCATCAGGTTCTGTGCGGATAGGGCCGGATCGGTGACATACCCGGCTTGAGGCCAGTAAACGCCGCCTTGCATCTTGCGTCCGTTGGGCTGCCCAAACTCGGGGTCATCCATGCGACGAGCGGGGGCAAAACTGTCCTGCGAATAGACCGGCAGCCGGTCGGTGACCTGTTCGGGGGACCATTCCTCGAACGGGCAATTCAGCGCGGAGCTGTTCTTCATGTGTTTTTCCAGCAGCCCGTTCGCCTCGGTCTTCATGACCAGACAGCCGGTTTCGCGGAATTGGGCCAGATCGGCGCCTTGCGGCAGGCCAAGATACTCGGCCCAGTCGCGCCAATAATGATAGCCTTCCCAGGCGAATGCCGTGCCGTCAAAGGTGGAATAATGCATCCGAATGATCGCGCAGGATCCGGCGGTTGAGCCATGGCCAACCTGAGCGTTTCGGTCCAGAGATACGGTTTTCCACCCGGCCTTGGCCATTTCAAATGCGATGGCCGCCCCGATCACACCGGTTCCGATGATGATTGCATCTGGTTGACTCATGATGGCTCTCCTTTCCAGTGATGGCGCGAATAGGCGCTGAATTCTTCTACTTCCTCTGGCCTCGGCTCGACCCCGGTGAAGACATATAGATAATGCGGCACCATTGATATCCGCGTGGACATCGGTTCATTCAGCTGCGCTAGATCGTATCCTATCTGCATGTAATACAGCACGCGCGCACGGGTTTCCGCCTCGACCTCGGAATAGCCAAAGCGGGCAAACATGGCGTGCAGCGCTAGCAACCGTCGGGCGTCAGACTGGTCCAGCGCGCGCCGCACCTTGCCCGATTTGCGCGCCCAGTCGCGCACCGCGAAATCCAGCGCGGTGTCAAACAGGTCGGTATTGACGACACAGCGATGCACATTGCACACCGCACCGGTTATCGTCTTTGCCGGAGCTTCGGCCTGCGCGACCAATGCCGCGGTATTGGTGGCCTGCCACCGTGCCAGAAGAGCATCCAGCAGTTCCTGGCGCGATTTGAAGTACCAATAGAAGGACGACCGAGACACGGCCATCCGTTCCGCCAGATTCATCACCTTGATCTGATCGACCCCGTCCGAGATTAGCACATCCAACGCCACGTTCAGCCAGTCGTCGCGCGTGACCTTGACATTTCCGATCAGCGGTTCAGCTTCCGGGTCGTCCCGGTGCAGGATGGGTTTCGTATTCATTTAACTCTCCGGCGGCGCGCCGCCCTCTTCGGTACGTTTGGCAATAAAGTCCTTCAGCGCGCCAATCTGGTCGCTGTTTTGCTCAGGTGGCTGAAAATTGGCCAAAATCTCCTTCCATACACCAGTCGCACGACTGTTTGCGTCCAACGATCCACGCTCGGCCCAGGTGCCGAAATTGGCATAATCATGGACATGCGGCTCATAGAATTCGGTATTATAGCGGTCCATCGTCTGGCTGGATGCAAAGAAATGTCCGCTGGGCTCGACCTCGCTTAGCGCGGTGTCGAACCCAATTTCAGCCTCGCCAGCCTGCGCCCCGGTGCACAGCTCGGCCACCATGTTCAGCACTTCGGCGTCGCAGACCAGTTTTTCAAAGGACACGGTCAATCCGCCCTCTAGCCATCCCGCCGAGTGAATGATCACCGTCGCCCCGGCCATCAGGCACCCCCACAGGCCAAACTGGTTTTCATTTGCCGCCTGCACATCATTGATGTTTGAAGCCGACCCCGCAGCCGAGCGCCACGGCAGGCCCAGATGCCGCGCCAACTGCCCGGCCGCCAGTGAGGCCTGAAAATGCGAGGGCGTTCCAAAGGCCGGAGCACCGGATTTCATATCCACATTGCTGGTGAAAGTGCCATAGCACACAGGCGCACCGGGACGTGCCAATTGCGTCAGGGTCAGTGCGGCCAACGCCTCGGCATGGGACAGGGTGATGGCCCCCGCCACCGTGATCGGTGCCATCGCCCCCATCAGCGTAAAGGGCGTGATGATTGACATCTGCCCGTGCCGAGCAAAGTCGATTAGCCCCTGCGCCATCGGTATGTCCAGCGTACGCGGGCTGTTGGTGTTGATGATTGTATAGCTGTGCGGAGAGGCCTGAAACTCGTCATCCGACAGGCCGCGCGCGGTCGACAGCATCTCAAAGCAATCCATCACCTGCGGTGTCCCGCGCGAGAAGAAGAATGGGAACTTGTCTGTCAGCTCCATCTGCGCCTGCGTGGTGAAATAGTGCCGCAGAGGGGTCGGCACATCCTGCGGTTCAACCTGAGGCGAGATCATCTGGAACACGTCGAAATGATGGGTGAGCTTCAGAAATTCCAGATAGTCCTGCCCGGTCGCCGGGCGACGTCCGCGTTCCAGATCAGTGGCATTCGGCGCCCCTGCCCCCGGTTGAAACACAAGGCTACCCAGTTCCAGCGTGAAATCCCGGTGCGACGCACCGGCCCGGCAGGCAATGGATTTCGGCGCCGAGGCCACCGCAGCCTCGACCATGTCGCGACCAATAAAAACCATTTCGCTATCGACATCAACGCGCGCGCCAGCTTTGGCAAAAATGCTCCGCGCCTCAGGCAGCAGCACCTTGATGCCCAACTCTTGCAACAAACGCAGCGCGGTTTCGTGCATGTCAGCGATCTGATCCGCCGGAAACACCTCCATCACCGGGAATGGATTCCTCAGCTGGCGGTAGTCGACCTTGCGGTTGGTCGCAGGCGCGGCATCAGCGCCACGCCCTCGCCTTCGCCGTCCACGTTCGGGGTTGGTCATTGTCAGCCCCGCATCGCTTTGCCCTGTGGATCATAGGGCGACGGCGCGATGACCCGCGCAGGTCGTTCGACCCCAACCACATGGACAGACAGTTCAGTGCCTGGTGCGGCCTTGTCACGATTGACCAGCGCCATCGCCAGGGACTTGCCGGTGTAGTGGCCATAGCCGCCCGAGGTGACAAAACCCACGTGCTCTGCCCCTGACCAGACAGGTTCGTATCCGCTGGCATCTGCGTCCAAAGCATCAACCTCAAGCGTCACCTGAACCTGCGCAGGACCATTGCCATCGCGTTCGGCCAAGGCGGCCTCTTTACCGACGAAATCCTTGTCCCAATCGATCCAGCGATCCATACCTGTCATGCCCGGCGTGTACGCTTGCGTGAATTCCGCCGACCAGATGCCAAAGCTCTTCTCAAGCCGCGTGGACAGCATCGCGTTGAAACCGCACTCGCGGATGCCCGCGTCGGCCCCGGCCTCAAGCAACATCCGGCGCAGCTTGATGTGATCGCCATAGCGGCAGTTGATCTCATAGCCTTTTTCACCAGTGACTGACATGCGCGCAACGCGAGCCCTGACAAGACCGATATCAAAATCACCACAGCCCATGAATTTCAGGCCCGAGACGTCCTGCTCGGCCAGTTTTTGGATTACTTCCTGCGATTTCGGCCCGACCAGACCGAACCCGCAATACTCCTCGCCCAGATCGCGAACCTCGACTCCGTCGATCATATGATCGTCGAACCAGCGCATATGCCAGGCGCGCAGGTAATAGCTGCCCATGATCCACCAGGTGCCATCGCCCCAATTCAGAACGGTCAGATCCCCTTTTAGCCGCCCATTCTCACCCAGCATTGGTGCCAACTTGGCCAGTCCCGGCGCGGGCAGTTTCGAAGCCATCACGTGATCCAGCCACAGCTCGGCATTTGGTCCGGTGACCTCGAACCGGGAAAAGCCAGAGATGTCCATCAGGCCGACGCCCTCGCGGATCACCTTGCATTCCTTGGCCACGATGTCATGCGCGTTGGATCGCTTGAGGGTCGGCGTTTCTTCGAACCCTTTCGGCGCGAAGTACAGCGGCACCTCAAGGTCCCAGCTGACACCCCATTTGCATCCCGCTTCAGTCATCGCGTCATGAGCTGGCGCCATCTTCAGCGGACGACCGGCAGGCAGCTGTTCGTTCGGATAATTCATCACGAAACGGCGGGAATAGAATTGCCCGGTGGTTTCACGGATATAGCGTTTGTTCTGGGCAAAATCGCCATAGCGGGCAATGTCCATCGGCCATGCATCGGCCTCGGGCTCGCCATGGATCATCCACTCAGCCAGCGTTTTGCCAACGCCGCCGCCCTGCAGGAACCCGGCCATGACAGCGCAGGCGGTCCAATACCCGCGTTTGCCTGGAACCGGCCCGACCAGCGGGTTACCATCAGGCGAGAATGTAAACGCCCCGTTGACCCAGGTTTTGATGCCGACATTCTGGATCGACGGATAGCGTTCAAAGCCCAACGTCAGTTCATTCTCGATCCGGTCAAGCTGCTCCTGAAACAGTTCCTCGCCATAATTCCACGGCGCGCCGTCCATGGCCCAATGTTCATGGTCGACCTCATAGATACCGACCAGAACGCCCTTTTGGTCTTGCCGCATATAGGTGAACCCCTCGAGGTCCACGGTCATTGGCATCTCAAAATCCGCCGCCGCCACTTCGGGTACTGTATCCGTGATCAGATAGTGATGTTTCAGCGGCGACACTGGCAGCTCAACACCCGCCATGCGCCCGACCTGCTTGGCCCAAAGCCCCGCGGCATTGACCACGTGCTCGCAAGTTATTGTGCCCCTGTCCGTCACGACCTGCCAGCCATCATCGGTCTGGATCAATTCCTCGACCTTGGTCTCCTCGTAATACTCGGCACCGCGTTTCTTGGCGGCAGTTGCATAGGCCTGAACCGTACCGGTCGTGTCGATATAGCCCTCTCGATCGGCCCACATCGCGCCCAGAACGCCGTCAGTCGACATGATGGGACAGCGCTTTTGCGCCTCTTGTGGGGTCAGCAATTCGCAATCATCGATGCCGATGGACTGGAATATACGATAGTTGGCCTGCAGCCACTCCCACCGCTCGGGCGTTCCAGCCAAAGTCAGACCACCAGTCATGTGCAGGCCGATATTCTGCCCGGATTCCTTTTCGATCTCGCTGAGAAGGTCGATTGTATAGGCCTGCAGCGATGCCATGTTCGGATCCGCGTTCAGCGCATGAATACCGCCCGCCGCGTGCCAGGACGATCCCGACGCCAATCGCCGCCGTTCCAGCATGACCACATCTGACCAGCCGAATTTGGCCAAGTGATACAGAACCGAGGCGCCCACAACGCCGCCACCGATGACCACAACGCGATACTGAGATTTCATTATGCTCTCCCCTGCATGACTCGAGGGAGACGCTAGTGATACTGTTCACACCTGTCTAGACATTTCTGTACAGTGCAAGTGAGCAAGTTCAGACAGCTCAATTTCTACGCCTTAAAGCTGTGCGCTTGTACGCGAAGCAATCTTGTCGAACCAAGACAGCGTCGCGGTATTTTCCTGTGGAATCCGCATCTTGATCACGCGGGCAAAGTCAACGAACACAAAGGTTGAGATATCGGCCAGCGTGAACTCAGCCCCCGCAACAAACGCACTATCCTTCAGCCGCGTTTCAAGCAAATCAAAAAACCGGCCAACCCGGTCCATGCCACGCTGTGCCAACTCGGGTATCTGCGCATAGTTCGCCGGGCCCGGAATCGCCCGATCCTTGAACGCGGGATGGGTGTTGCGCAGAGCCTCGGCAATAGGCACTCCACCCTGCTGCTCGACAATGCTGTTCCACATCAGGACCAGCCCCTTTTCATCTGGCGTACGTCCCATCAAAGGTGGTTCGGGAAAGCGCGCCTCAAGATAGGCGGCAATGCCCAGGTTTTCGGTCAGCGTTGCGCCCTCATCCGTCACCAGAACAGGGATCGTCGCATTGGGGTTTACCGCAAGGAAAGCGCCATCCAACTGTTCCGCCTTTGCAATCGAGATATTGCGCGTTTCAATCTCCAGCCCTTTTTCCGCGATCAACATGCGCGCGCGGCGCGGGTTTGGAGCGGTCGTGCAATCATAGAAAAGCATTTGGTATCCTTCTCGCGCTTAGCGGCGGTAGATAAAGCAACGTCCGTCCACCGCATGTTCAGGCAGCGGGATTTCGGTCAGGTTTTCGAAATACATCCGGTCGCTGGACACCATCAGCCCACCTTCTGCCAACAACGGTTCTATCAGGGGGGAAACCAACCGCGCGAAAGCATCGTTCTTGTCCCTGTTATGGCCGCCAAGATCCGCATGGATCAAACTGGCCGTCGGCCCAAACCGTTCCAGCGCCGCAGGCAGAGTCTCACGCACATCCCCCAGAATCACCAGATCCTCGGGCGGGGTAGAGTCCGGATGGGAGGCCACGGCGCGCTCGAACACATAGACCGGACGGTTTTGAATGTACTGAACCATGTGATGATAAGTACGACCATTCCCCAATCCCAGCTCGAACACCGGACCGGACATGGTACTTGTCTGTGCAATGGCATGGTCCAGGCAGGCACGCTGCGACACCATACGGTCGATGAACAGGTCAAGACGGCTTTGGGGATCGGGCACTGGGAAATCTCTCCTTGATATTTGACGACACATAACCTGTGACCGACATCGCATGTGATGACAAATCCTCAAGGCATTGTGTAGGCAAATCGGCCTCAGTTTCACGTTTTCGCGACATTTCACCCCAAGAACGGGTTTGACTATACAGGCACAACCGCGCGAAACTGCGACAAAAAACACAGGGAGTTGATCAAGCCTATGCCGAGCTACGGCCTAACGGGTGGAATACCCGCATGACTGCGTTGTTGTCTGTCCGGGACCTCAGCATCGGATTTGGTGCCGGAGAGTCTGTGGTTCAAGGCGTCAACTTCGACGTCGAAGCGGGACAGACACTTGCGCTTGTGGGTGAATCAGGGTCGGGGAAAACGATCTCATGCCGGGCTGCGTTGCGCATTCTTCCCCGAGCAGCCCAAATTCGAAGCGGCACGATTACTCTAAATGATTCCAAAGGTATAGAGGAACTGACTCAGATCAGCGAGCGTCAGATGCGCGGCATTCGCGGCAATCGGATCTCGATGATATTTCAAGAGCCGATGCGCTCGCTCTCTCCCCTGCACAAAATTGGCAATCAGGTCAGCGAAGTTCTTTGGCTGCATCGCAATGCCTCCGAGGCACAGGCCCGCAAAACGGTTCTGGAACAGTTCGAACGCGTGGGTTTTCCAGACCCTCAGCGCGCCTATGATTCTTACCCGTTCGAGCTGTCCGGCGGGATGCGCCAACGCGCCATGATCGCTATGGCCATGGTTTCCAAACCGGAATTACTGATCGCGGACGAGCCGACGACAGCATTGGACGTTACGACACAGGCCCAGGTGCTGGGGCTGATCAAAGAGCTTCAGCGTGAAACGGGAATGGCGCTGATCCTTGTGACCCATGATTTGGGGGTCGTCGCCAATATGGCCGAACAGGTCGTGGTCATGCACAAAGGCCGCGTGATGGAGGCTGGAGCAGCGGCACCGATCCTGACCAGCCCTGCTCACCCCTATACCCAACAGTTGTTCAACGCCGCGCCCGAGATTCCGGATCAGGACGCGGTTGGCATCCCGATGCCCGACGAAGATCTGATCCTTCAGATGAAGGCCGTGTCGAAAACCTATACGATGCGATCCAGCAAGGGCTGGCAGGGCGAACGCCTGATCCATGCCTGCCGCGGAGTCGATCTGAACCTCGCGCGGGGCAAGACGCTGGCGATCGTCGGCGAAAGCGGCTCGGGCAAAACTACGGCCGCCCGCATCGCACTAGGGGCTGAGCCGCCTGATCCGGGCGGAGAGGTTCTGTTTCGAACCTCCCCCGATGAAGAAGCGATCACCGTTCACAAGATGACCCGGACCCAGCGCACCGCGTTTCAGCGCAAGGCGCAGATGGTGTTTCAGGATCCCTACAGCTCTCTCAGCCCTCGCATGCGCATTCAGGATGCGATGACCGAACCGTTGGAGATTCACCGTATCGGATCGACCGCCGAGCAGCGCGAAAAAGCGGCCGAGATGCTGACACGTGTTGGCCTGAACGCCGATATGCTGAAACGCTATCCCCATGCTTTTTCCGGCGGCCAAAGGCAGCGCCTGTCGATTGCCCGCGCAATGATGCTCGACCCTCAGCTTATTGTCTGTGACGAACCCACTTCGGCTCTGGACGTGTCGGTTCAGGAACAAATCCTGACATTGCTGGAACATTTGCAGGACAGCCTGAACTTGTCGTATTTCTTCATCTCGCACGACCTTGCGGTCGTTGCACGCATTGCCGACGAAGTTGCTGTGATGCGTCGTGGGCTTGTCGTGGAACAGGCCCCGCCCGAGACACTGTTTTACAACCCTCGTCACCCTTACACCAAAGCACTGATTGCTGCGCAGCCAGAGCCCGACATCAACCGCCCCATCGACCTGAATTTGGTTGCTTTGGGTGCTGGTTCACCTGACAGTTGGGATGACGCCTTCCGATTTACCGACTCCGTGGTACCTTCATTGGTAGAGATGGAGCCCGGCCATAAGGTACGATGCCATGTTTAAGACCACTCGCCCGCTGTTACTGGCCGTTGCGCTGGCCGCAACATGGGCCCTGCCCGCCACGGCAGACATGCCCGAGTTGCAAGAAAGTACTTTCTGGGAAACCGAAGTGAATGCGGGGAACCTTCCGCCCATACAGGACCGAATTCCCGCCGAACCCCTGATTGTGGATCTTGCTGCAAAAGGCAGGGAATTCGGCAAACAGGGCGGCACTTTGCGCACAATGATTACACGGTCCAAAGACATCCGGCAGATGGTGGTTTACGGATATGCCCGCCTTGTTGGGTTCGACCAGACCTATCAGGTCGTTCCAGACCTGCTTGAATCCTTCCAGAACGACGACAACCGCAAATACACCCTCAACCTGCGTGAAGGTCACAAATGGTCGAATGGCTCTCCGTTCACTTCCGAGGACTTCCGATACTGGTGGGAGGATGTGGCAAATAATGAACTGCTCAGCCCGTCGGGACCACCGGATTTTCTGATCGTCGAAGGCAAGACTCCGACCGTGACCTTCCCCGATGAAACGACCGTTGTGTTTGAATGGGAAGATCCCAACCCCGGCTTCCTGCAGGCTCTGGCACAAGCGCGCCCGCCTTTCATCTACCGCCCTTCCGAGTTCCTGAAACAGTACCACGAGAAATACGCTGACGCAGAAAAGCTTGCCTTTCAGGTTGAAGATGCCCGCGTCAAAAGCTGGGCAGCTTTACACAACAAACTCGACAACCTTTACAAGTTTGACAACCACGAGTTGCCAACCTTGCAGCCCTGGTTGAATGCAAGTTCGGGCAAAAAGATCCGTCACAACTTTGTTCGCAATCCCTATTTTCATCGCATCGATAGCCATGGGGTGCAGCTTCCCTATATCGACGTGGTCGAGATGGAGATCGTGGCCGGGGGTCTGGTTGCTGCAAAAACCAATGCTGGCGAATCCGATCTACAGGGGCGCGGACTGGCGTTCCGCGACGCTTCGATCTTGAAAAAAGGCGAGGCCGGTGGAGACTACAAAACCTTGCTGTGGAAAACCGGGGTTGCCTCACAGATCGCGATTTACCCCAATCTGAACTACGAAGACGAAGCATGGCGTGCCGTTTTGCGTGACGCGCGTGTTCGCCGCGCGCTGTCTCTGGCAATCGACCGCAAAACGATAAATCAGGCGCTGTATTTCAAACTGGCCCATCCCGCCGCGATGTCGGTCTTGCCTGCTTCGCCCTTCTTCAACGAAGAAAACGCAAAGGCATGGGCACAGTACGACATCGAATTGGCGAATGCGCTGCTGGACGAGGCCGGCCTGACCGAACGTGACAAGAACGGCACGCGGCTGTTGCCGGATGGCCGCCCGATGGAACTGGTCATCGAAACTGCAGGTGAGCGGCAAGAGGTCGAAAACGCCTTGCAAATCGTCACAGACACATGGCGCGACATTGGCGTCGATCTTATTATGCGCCCATTGGACAGGGACATTCTGCGCAACCGGGTGTTTGCCGGCAGCACAATGGCGTCCGTCTGGTACGGCTGGGATGACGGCATCCCGCAACACCACACCTCACCAGCTTATCTTGCCCCTACCGATCAGGTGTTTTTGGCCTGGCCAAAATGGGGGCAGTACTATCAGACCGGAGGCGATGTTGGTGAGAAACCCGATATGCCCGAGGCCGAGCGCCTGATGGAACTGGCCCATAACTGGGAGGTCGCCTCGACTGATGAGGAACGCAAGGCCGCATGGGATGAGATGCTGAAAATCCACGCTGACCAACTTTATGCCATTGGCATTCTGAACGGTGCGCCTCAGCCTATCGTCGTATCGAACCGCCTGCGCAACGTCCCCGAGCAGGCCATGTGGGCCTGGGAACCCGGCGCACATTTCGGCATTCACCGGCCGGACGAATTCTTTTTCGCCGACTGATCAGGAGCAGCCACATGGTCATGCTGCGCTATGCAGTCTATCGCTTTTTCACGATGCTGCTGACCCTTCTGGTGGTGTCGGTTCTGGTATTCGTGATTATCAACCTGCCCCCGGGCGACTATCTCAGCAATCAGATCGCTGAACTGCAGGCGTCCGGACAATCGGCGGGTGTGGCCAAGGCAGAATTCCTGCGCGCGGAATATGCTCTGGATCGCCCCATGTGGGAGCAATATCTGATCTGGATCGGTTTCTGGCCTGGCCCGCATGGGTTCGATGGGCTGGTGCAAGGCAACTACGGCTGGTCCTTTGAATTTGACCGCCCTGTCGCAGAAATCGTGGGCGACACGCTGTGGCTGACCGTCGTGGTAAATCTGGCCGCCATCCTGTTCGTATATGCGGTGGCCTTGCCACTGGGTGTCCTTGCAGCCGCGAAGTCGCGGACCTGGATCGACTATACCTCGGCCTTTGTAGGCTATTTGGGTCTGGCAACGCCGAACTTTCTACTGGCACTAATCCTGTTTTACTATGGGCACCGCTATTTCAACCTACCAATCGGAGGCCTGATGGACCCGTCCTTTGAAGGGCTGCCGATGAGTTGGGAAAAGCTGAAATCCATCCTCGTCCATTTGATCGTACCGACCTTTGTGATCGGCACATCTGGCGCTTCGGCGATGATGCAGCGATTACGGGCGAATATGCTGGATGAGCTGGGCAAACCCTATGTGGAAACCGCCATTGCCAAAGGCATGGCCCCGTCGCGGATGCTGACCAAATATCCGCTGCGTGTGGCCTTCAACCCCTTTGTCGCGGATATCGGAAACCTGCTGCCTTCGATGGTCTCCGGCTCTGTTCTGGTATCGGTTGTTCTGGGCCTTCAGACAATCGGCCCGACATTGCTGACCGCGCTGAAAACCCAGGACCAGTTCCTGTCCGCCTTCATCCTAATGTTTGTGGCTTTGCTGACACTGATCGGTACGATGATCTCTGACATTCTGCTGGTCATGCTGGACCCGCGCATCCGATATGAGGGGCGTGAAGCATGACCCAACATCCTGATGGTCGCTATGTCGACGACGCCCCATTCGATCCCGATGCCGCCCTGCAACAGCTTGAGCGCGCCGATTTGGATGCTCCGAACTGGATTCTGGTCTGGCGCAAATTCCGAACCCACAAGCTGGGCCTGATTTCCGGCGTCTTCCTGTTGCTGTGCTATCTCATGCTGCCCTTTGCGGGTTTCATCGCGCCTTATGGCCCGAATGAACGTAATGACGAGCACCTCTATGCCCCGCCGCAAAGCATCAACTGGTTCCATGAGGGCAAATTCATCGGGCCTTATGTCTATTCGATGGTGGCCGAGGCGGATCTGGAGACCTTCCAGTGGAAGTTCGTTGCCGACACCGACACACCGCGGCCAATCAAGTTTTTCTGCGAAGGGGCCGAGTACAAGCTGGCGGGTCTGATCAAGTCGGACACGCATCTGTTCTGCGCGCCTGAAGACGCGACTTTGTTCCTTTGGGGGTCGGATCGTCTAGGCCGTGATGTATTCAGCCGTATCCTCTTTGGCGCCCAGCTGTCATTGACGGTGGGTCTGATCGGGATTTCAGTGTCCTTCTTTCTTGGTATCCTGTTCGGCTCGATTGCGGGATATTTTGGCGGCAGAATCGACTGGGTGATTAACCGTATAATCGAAATTCTGCGCTCACTACCTGAATTGCCCCTTTGGCTCGCGCTATCAGCGGCGGTCCCCTCGAATTGGAGCCCGGTCGCGGTATTCTTCATCATCTCGATTATCCTGGGGATTCTCGACTGGCCTGGCCTTGCGCGATCTGTTCGTGCCAAATTCCTATCGTTGCGCGAAGAAGAATACGTACGTGCAGCCGAAATGATGGGAGCAAGCTCGGGCCGGGTGATCCGCAAGCACCTGCTACCCAACTTCATGTCGCACCTGATCGCATCGGCAACCCTGTCGATCCCGGCAATGATCCTGGGCGAAACGGCGCTCAGCTTCCTTGGGCTTGGGCTGCGCGCCCCGGCCGTCAGCTGGGGTGTGATGCTGAATGATGCGCAGAACCTTGCGTCGATCGAGATCTACCCCTGGACGGCCATCCCGATGCTGCCGATCATTGTCATCGTGCTGGCATTCAACTTTCTGGGTGACGGGCTTCGTGACAGCCTGGATCCATATCAGCAATGACGCTGTTATCCGTGCTGCCATCACCCGAAGGGTATCGGACAACCGGCACCGGAGCCCGACCCAGCGTGTATGCAGTCTCCGAACTGGCGACCGCCAGCTTTGCGGCTGTTGGTCAGGAACTGGCACGCCTGATGGGCGCGCTGAACCTGACCCAATGCCCGCCCGAGATTTTGGTCGATCACCGGTTGGCGTCTCTCTGGTACGGATATTCTTTCAAACCCGATGGCTGGGAAATGCCCAACCTCTGGGACAGTATCGCCGGTGATTACCTTGCCAATGACGGTTGGATCAGATTGCACACGAACCTGCCTCAGCACCGTGCGGCCGCCCTGAAAGTCCTGAAGGTCAAAGGAGATCGGGACGCGGTTACAAAGGCTGTTGCAACTATGTCGGCAGCCAGTCTTGAAAACGCTGTCGTGGCTGAGGGCGGTGTCGCAGCCGCCATGCGCAGCCGCGGGGAATGGCAGGATCATCCACAGGGGCGCGCGGTTTCACGAGATCCGCTGATCGGGTGGCACAAACCCCGACAGATTACGCTTCGCAATCGGCCACAGGCAACGGCCAAGCGCCCGCTGGCAGGTCTGCGCGTGCTTGATCTGACCCGCGTTCTGGCCGGTCCGGTTTCAACTAGAACTCTGGCGGGGTTCGGGGCAGAGGTTCTGCGCATTGATCCTCCGGACTGGGACGAGCCGGGTGTGATCCCGGATATTTCTCTGGGTAAGCGCTGTGCCTATCTGGACCTGAAATCCCCCGCAGGGATCGAGTTGCTACACGGCTTGCTGACCCAGGCGGATGTCTTCATTCACGGCTATCGCCCTGGCGCATTGGACGCGCTGGGCCTCACCCAAGCCAAACGGGACGAGCTTGCCCCGAACAGAGTAGAAGTCACACTGAATGCCTATGGCTGGCAAGGCCCTTGGTCTTCGCGGCGCGGATTTGACAGCCTCGTACAGATGAGCAGCGGGATTGCCGATGCAGGTCGGGTATGGGCCGGTGCAGACAAGCCGACACCCCTGCCGGTGCAGGCGCTGGACCACGCGACTGGATATCTGATGGCTGCCGCCGTCCTGTCAGCATTGTCCGAAGCCGCGAAGGGTGCGCCGATCATGCAGGCCCGATTGTCGCTGGCACGCACGGCTGACCTGCTGACCATTCTAGGCAAGTTCGACACCAAGACAGAAATTGGCGCTTCGGTTCCTGCTGATTTCACGACCAAGACCGAAACCTCTGGATGGGGACCGGGCCACAGGTTGAAGCCCGCGCTCTCGGTTGGTCCGGCCCAGATGTCGTGGGACCTTCCCGCAAGCAAGCTGGGCACGTCGAGCGCCACCTGGTCATAGCCCTACGCCTACACCCTCGCCGGCAGCCGCGCGGTCCGGCCCAACGCTTTGGAAGGGGTCTCGTCAAAGACGCAGCCCAAAGAGGCGGGTGCGG
Source organism: Ruegeria sp. CDSA241 (assembly GCF_059611265.1). Lineage (NCBI taxonomy): Bacteria > Pseudomonadati > Pseudomonadota > Alphaproteobacteria > Rhodobacterales > Roseobacteraceae > Ruegeria > Ruegeria sp. CDSA241. Next base: position 24,772 of record NZ_JBXWPF010000018.1, on the reverse strand, counting down.
TCCCTAGCGATCGTCGCCTCCAGGACCGATATCGTCCAGATAATCCTCGTCGATGGCCGCATGAACTGCACCGGTCACCGCTTCGCGTTCCTGCGGTGTCAGGTTTTCGGCCTCTTTTCCGTCAGCAAGCCTGACGGTCACCTCACGATGAGCAAACTTGATCCCTTCGCGAGCAAACAATTCGCGGATATCCTGATAGACCTTCTTACGCACCAGCCACTGATCGCCCGGCTTGGTCATGAACTTGACCCGAATAATCATCGCCGAATCCTGCATTTCGATCACGCCCTGCGATTTCAACGGCTGGATAAAGTTATCCCCAATCACCGGATCGCTCAAAAGCTCTTGGCCCAAATTCTTGATGAGTTTCCGTACTTTTTCGACATCGGTGTCATAGGTCACCCGCAGGGGCAGCTTCATGATCACCCAATCACGCGAATAGTTGGTAAGAACCTTGATCTCGCCAAAGGGGATCGTATTCAGTGCGCCCAGATGGTGCCGCAACTGGAACGACCGGACCGAGATTTTCTCGACCGTCCCCTTCACATCGCCAATGTCGATATATTCGCCTTTGCGGAAGGCATCATCCATCAGGAAGAACGCGCCCGAGAATATATCCCGGACAAGCGTTTGCGACCCGAACCCAACGGCCAGACCCACGACACCGGCACCGGCGAACAGCGGGCTGACATTGATACCCAATTCCATCAGGACAATCAGAACGATGGTCACAACAACAACCGCCAGAATTGCGCCACGGAACAACGGCAGCAGTGTCGCAAGACGGCTTTGCCCGCCTTCCCCGCCCTCGTCGCCCAGTTCAACCTCTCCACCGGCTACGTCTTCTTCCTCAGCAATCTTGGTATCAATCCAGACACGGAAGAAATGGAACAAGATGTAGCCCATGAACAGGATAACCATCACGTCCAGAGCCCGTTCAATAGGTAGGTCTTCGCTCCAGCTTGCGTCAGGATTCCAGATCACAACCAGAGCATATAACCCGACGACAAATGCCAGGATACCGGCCACACGTCGCGCCAGATCCTCATAGGTGACGATCGAGTGCTTTCTCTTTTCCGCTTGCGGGGTTTGAGGAACCTCATCCTCTTCAACACCGACACCAGTCTCTGCGTTCAGCTCTTCAATCTGGCGATTGCGGACGAAGTAGCGTTCAAGCAGATAGTTCATCGCGCCATAGGCAATGACCACAGACATGAAGATGGCATAGCTGCTGGCAACAATCGGAATGGAATTCTCGTTCTCAAGCACCAGATCAACAGCCAGTTTGAACCAGCTGAACACGATATAAACTGCCAGAACCGGCGCCCAGGCAATCGATATCAGGCGCAAAATCCAGGATACCTGTTCCTTTGACCGCCCGCCTCGGATCGCGTTCGAGATGGCGCGCGCGTTGAACAGAATCATCAGAACATTGCCCAAGGCGCCAAACATGGTCAGGCCGCCATAGACCATCGCATAGACATTGTAGTTCAAACCAAAATCCGCAACCCAGGTAGAAAACAATACCACCGAGATATCATATGTCGCGATTGCCGAGGCCCAGACGTAAAGGCGTTTTGCCTCCCGGTCGGAAAAGGGCGGCAGCCGGTACTGACTGAGGTAAGGAGACAACACCATACGCCAAAGATCGGAAACTGTGCGTGCAAGAAAGAATGCCGTAAATATGGCTGTGGTCGTGAACTGAATCGAAAGATCTTCAGCCTCGCCAAAGATCAGATAGCCCACGATCAGGGCCATCAGCATCGCGAAGATCGTGGCCCCAACACCCATGAAAAAGCGAAAGACCAGAAAGGGCATTTTTTCGCGATAGCCCTGCGGATCTTCTTTTGACCGCGCCACCACCATCCTTTTTGCAAGACGCTTGCCGTAGATTTCTATCGACAGCCAGCGCCCCAGAAGAAGGAAGAGTATATTCCAGCCCAACACTTCGACATAGGTCTGTATTCGGCCGTCCGGGCTGGTCTCTCGCAAAACATATTGCACTTCGAAGATCGAATACGGCAAAGCCTGCAGGCGCGACTCCATCGACTCGCGGAACTTCGAGAACCGCTCTTGCGCCTTCATCAACTGTGACCCTTCGGACATCGGGTCATGGGCGATATCGTCGTGCGTCGAGGCGGCATTGCCACCAGATGAGACAAGCTGACCGGCGCTGTCGATGACGATGACGCTTGCACCCGCTTCGGTGGCTGATCGGATCGCGTCAGCCAGTTCGCTTTCCTTATCTGCTTCAGATGTCGTGCCAGACCCCGAACCATACCCGGGTATAAGCGAAGTCTGCGCCGTCGCTTCCGACCCCAGAGATAGCATAGCCACCCAGACGAACAGGGCCATTGCAGCCAATAGGTTAAATCTCATGAATTCTCGCTTCCGGGTCGCATGTTGTCGCAGGTTACAGAAGCTTTCCGAACACTTCAATTTGTGCGCCGCTGCGGTCCCGATAAAGTGCACAGGCGTGTTCCGGGTGCAATGAGTTGGAATCGGATGTTTTCATCCGCTTCAAAACTGAATATGACGGGCTGGGCATACACTTTCGGGCAAGCAGCTAAGGTCTTTGCGCAAAAACGAAAAGGCACCTTGCGGCTTGCCAGAGGAATGGCTGACGTTTTACGCAGTCCCTTCCAGTCGGCGGGTCACAAGGCCCTTTGGCAAGACGGGTGAAAGACGATAAGCTAACAGGTGCCGATGCGCGGACCGACACCAAGACACTTAAGACAGGCGAAGGCATGAGCCTAGGAAGACAAAACGATACTACTGGCCGCGCGCCACGGATCCTGTTCTACAGCCATGACACGTTCGGGCTGGGCCATCTGCGCAGGTCTCGTGCACTGGCCGCCGCAATTACGCAGGCGGATCCAACGGCATCATCCCTGATCCTGACCGGATCGCCTGTCGCTGGCCGGTTCACATTTCCGCGCAGGGTCGACCACGTGCGTCTGCCTGGCGTGACCAAACGGGCGGACGGGTCATACGCGTCTCAGACAATCGGGATGGGGATCGACGAGGTGACCGAGTTGCGATCGGGGTTGATTCAGACCGCCGTTCAGCAGTTTGACCCGGACATTCTGATCGTAGACAAAGAACCCACCGGGTTCCGCGGCGAGCTATTGCCAACACTCGAAAACCTTTTGCTCTCGCAGCGCACGAAACTGGTGCTGGGTTTGCGTGATGTTCTGGATGAACCCGAAGTTCTGGCCGCAGAGTGGGAACGGAAAGAGGCAACTGCAGCGACCGAAAGATTCTATCATGAAATCTGGGTTTACGGGCTGCGTTCGATCTATGATCCGACCAAGGGGCTGCCTCTGAATCACGCGGCCCAGTCGCGCATTCACTGGACTGGCTATTTGCGTCGTGATCTGGGGCCAATCGGTACCCCACCGGAGCAGCCCTATATCCTGATTACCCCAGGTGGTGGTGGGGACGGCAAGGCGATGGTGAACCTGGTTCTTTCGGCTTACGAAAAGGACCCCGACCTGTCACCACGCGCGGTACTGGTCTATGGCCCGTTCCTGTCTGGTGATCTGCGGGACGAATTCGAAACACGTGTGGCTGCCTTGAACGGGCGTGTGACCGCCGTCGGCTTTGAATCCCAGATCGAAACGCTGTTCCACGGCGCGGCTGGCGTCGTCTGTATGGGTGGGTATAATACGTTCTGCGAGGTCCTGTCCTTTGACAAACGCGCCGTCATTGTTCCACGGACCAGTCCGCGTATGGAACAGTGGATCCGTGCCTCACGCGCCGAGGATCTGGGACTGATCCGGATGTTGGACGAGTTCCGTGACGGGCTAACAACCGATTCCATGGTCCGTGCCATTCGCGACCTACCACATCAGCCATTGCCGTCTCAGGCCATTGAACAGGGCCTGCTGGACGGGTTGGACTATGTCACCGGTCGTATTGAGGTATTGCTGAATCAGGAACAGGAACGGGCAACCGGATGACCGCAGGCGCGCCCAATCTGGCGGTGTTGGTCAAAGGGTGGCCGCGCCTGTCCGAAACGTTCATCGCGCAGGAACTTGTTGCTCTGCAAGAGGCCGGCCATGAGTTCGACATCTGGTCCCTGCGTCATCCAACCGATATGAAACGGCATCCGCTGCACGACAGGTTTCGTGGCCAGGTTCGGTACTTGCCGGAATATCTGTATCAAGAACCTCAGCGCATATGGGCTGCCCGCGAACAAGCGCAGCGTCTGCCGGGATACGGCGCGGCCTATAAGGTCTGGCGCGCTGATTTGCGCCGCGATCCCACGCACAACCGCATCCGTCGGTTCGGTCAGGCCTGCGTTCTGGCTGCGGAATTGCCCGCCAGCACACAGGTTCTCTATGCGCATTTCATGCATACGCCCTCGTCGGTCGCGCGCTATGCCGCGATCATGCGCGGCCTTCCGTGGAGCTTTTCAGCCCATGCAAAAGATATCTGGACGTCACCGGACTGGGAAAAATCGGAAAAGTTGCACTCCGACACTTACGGAGCAGCTTTTGGTGCAACCTGCACCGCGATCGGCGCCCAGCATCTGCGCAGCCTCGCCGACGATCCGGCACGGGTTGAACTGATCTATCACGGGCTGGACCTGGGCCGCTTTCCTGCCCCGCCGGAACGCGGCTTACGCCCCGCTGACAGCCCTTTTCATATGCTGTCCGTTGGGAGGTTGGTCGAAAAGAAAGGCTTCGATCGCCTGATTGATGCATTCGCCATGCTGCCGGACGATCTTGACTGGCACTGGACGCATATCGGCGGAGGAAGCCTGAGTGATACTTTGCAGAACCGGGCCGCATCGGCCGGGTTGTCCGGGCGCATCACCTGGAAAGGGGCCTGTGACCAACCTGAGGTCATCGCCGCGATGCGCACAGCAGACCTGTTTGTTCTGCCCAGCCGGATTGCCACAGATGGGGACCGGGATGGCTTGCCCAATGTGTTGATGGAAGCCGCCTCGCAGTATCTGCCGATCCTGTCGACCCCCGTTTCTGCGATTCCTGAGTTTATCGAGACAGGCACGCATGGCGTCCTGACGGATGACGATCCGGACGCGCTGGCAAATGCGATTGCACAGCTGGCGGCCAACCCCGCGCAGGCTGCAGCAATGGCGGGTGCTGCCTATGATCGTCTGATCGCCGACTTCCGCATGGACCCGGGCATAGCGCTTTTGTCTGCCAGGTTAAGCGCGCTGGGCGCGCATAAGAGCTGATGCCGCGCATCGCCTTCTACGCCCCGATGAAATCCCCCAACAGCCCGGTGCCGTCGGGGGACCGGGAAATGGCCCGAAATCTTCTTCTGGCAATCCAAGCCCGAGGGGATGCGGTGGATCTGGCCTCGGACCTGCGCGTATTCGACAAGCACGGCGACAAAGAGGTCCAGGCCAAACTGCGCCATGAGGCTGATGCCGAGGTGCTGCGCCTGACCTGCGACCTGCCTGCTGACACTGCACTATGGGTGACCTATCACAATTATTACAAGGCCCCTGATCTGATTGGACCCCGTGTAAGTACGGCGCGAAACATACCCTATGTTCAGCTTGAAAGCACCCGTGCCTACAGCCGCCTTCAGGGGCCATGGTCAGGGTTTGCCCAAGCGGCCCATCAGGCCTGCGACGCGGCCCGGGTGATCTTTTATCACACCGCCAATGACCTCATCACGCTGGAACGCGAGCAGTTCGGAAATCAGGCGCTTGTCGAGCTTCCGCCGTTTCTTCCCGCCTCCTCGCTGCCGCAGGCCTCTAGCTGCGATGGCCCGATGCTGGCCGTGGGCATGATGCGACACGGCGACAAGCAGGCCTCTTACCGGGTGCTGGAACAGGCACTGCGCCACCTGCAGGGCGATTGGTCCCTGTCTATTGCTGGCGATGGTCCCGCCCGCGCCGAAATCGAAGCGCTGATGGCAAAGTTTGGCACGAAAGTCCGGTTTCTGGGGCAGCTTGATCGCGACGCGCTGCGCAAGGCTTATGCTACCGCATCCCTGATGGTCTGGCCCGGCGTGAATGAGGCTTATGGCATGATCTATCTAGAGGCTCAGGCCCATGGCATCCCCGTTGTTGCACAGGACAGGCCGGGCGTTCGGGATGTGCTGATGCCGTCCGACTATCCTTCGGTTGCTGAAGGGGCCAAGGGGCTGGCCGCAAGGCTGCGCACTCTTCTGGACAATCCGGCACTGCGGTCTTCTCAAGGCAGCCAATCGGCCGCATATATAGCCGCGCGCCACCTGATGCCCGATGCAACTGATCGGTTCTGGACGGCTGTTGATCCTTTGCTGGAGGCATCCACATGAGCAAGCTCGCCCTTTTGCGCCACGGGCATACGGCGTGGAACCGCGCCGGGCGCATTCAGGGGCGCAGCGATATTCCATTGGATGAACAGGCTCGGACAGAACTGGCATGCTATTCCCTGCCCTCCCCTTGGGATCAGGCTATGGTCTGGTCCAGTCCCTTGGCGCGTGCGGCCCAGACGGCACAACTGGTTTCAGGGCGCGAACCGTTGAAGTCCGAGGCCCTCATGGAAATGAACTGGGGCGCTTGGGAGGGGCAGCACGGCACCGATCTCATTGCCGATCCCGCAAGCGGTTATCGCCATATCGAGGATTGGGGTTGGGATTTCCTACCCCCCGGAGGCGAAAGCCCCGCCGAAATCTGGCAGCGGCTGGAACCTTGGCTTGCCAGTCTTGGCGAAAATACCGTAGCCGTTTGCCATATTGGTATCATGCGGGTCATTCTGGCCCGCGCCTGGGGATGGGATTTTGACGGCCCCGCCCCCTTTAAGATCAAGCGCAACCGCCTCTATATCGTGGACATGGAGTCCATGCGCCCCGAAACTGACCCTATCCGTTTGATCCGGCAGGAGACCCGCATATGAGGGTGATGATCGTTGTGACCCATCTGCTGGGCACCGGACATCTCAGCCGCGCGCTTACATTGGGCCGGGCCTTTGCCGCTGAGGGTCACAAGGTATTGCTCGTCTCAGGCGGAATGCCCGCGCCGCAGCTGGACCATACCGGGATCGACTTGCTAGGGCTGCCGCCATTGCGCTCGGACGGCACCAATTTCACGCGATTGCTGACGCAAACGGATGAGGCCGCGCATCCTGCCTATTTCGACGCTCGCAAGGTTGCCCTGACAGAGGCGCTGCGGAGCTTTGCCCCGGATGCGCTGATCACCGAGCTGTACCCCTTTGGTCGCAGATCCCTGGCGGATGAGTTTGACGCCCTGTTGGATGCTGCCCACGCACAGGGTCGCCGTCCGGTTATTTTGGGATCAGTCAGGGACATACTGGCGCCCCCGTCCAAACCTGCCAAAGCCCAGCGCACCGAGGAAATCATTCTTGACCTCTTTGACGGTGTCCTTGTCCATTCAGACCCAAGCATGATCCCGCTGAGTGTGAGCTGGCCAGTCTCGGAACGTCTGGCGCATCGCCTGTTCTATACCGGGTTCGTGGCCCCTACGGCACCGACCCCGCATCCCGACGGGATTGGTAAAGGTGAGATTCTGGTAAGCGCTGGCGGTGGGTCGGTGGGCGAGCCGATCTTTCAGGCGGCCATCGAGGCCGCACGAAAGATGCCCAACATGCACTGGCGCCTGTTGGTGGGCGGACAGGACGCCTCGGCACGTATAAAACACCTGACAAAACTGGCTGGCGACGCCCCTGTGACGTTAGAACCGGTGCGCCCGGACTTTCGCCAACTGCTGCCCTTGGCCGCCGCGTCGGTCAGCATGTGCGGTTACAACACTGCGTTGGACATCTTGCAGTCTGGCACACCCTCGGTCTTTATCCCCTTCGACGACGGAAGCGAAGTCGAACAGACTTTGCGCAGCCAAAGCCTGTCGAAGCTCAGCGCGATCGACGTATTGCCGAGTGACCAATTGACCGGAGAAACACTGGCGCAGGCTGTCGAGGCCATCCTAGCTGCCCCCAAACGACCAAGCACCAGCCAAGGTTTCAACGGGGCAGAAAAGTCTGTTGAGATTGTAAGATCACTGTTGGATCACGCTCATGACCGGTGATTGGCACCCCCTGATGACCGAGCTTGATATGTGGCGGCGGGACGGGCTGTCTCTGCCGCTGTGGTGGAGGGATGATGACGCGGTCTGTGTCACGCCACAGTTGGAACGTCTAGAGGCGCTGTCCGCATCACTGGAACTGCCGGTACATCTGGCGATTATTCCGCGTGACGCAGATGAAGATCTGGTTACCCATGTCGAAGGCTCGTCCGCATTGATACCGGTGGTCCATGGCTGGGCCCATCAAAACCACGCTTCGACAAACGAGAAGAAATCAGAGTTTCGACTGCATCGCCCCTTTCAGGACATCCGCAGCGATGCGCGGGCCGGGCTGACCCGGTTACAGAGCCTGTTCCCAGACAAGCTGTGCCCTATGTTTGTGCCACCCTGGAACCGGATCGCGTCAGAGATGGTTCAGGAATTGCCGGGCCTAGGATATCAAATCCTGTCCACTGCGACGCCCCGAAAGGAAAAGATGGCGGCACCTGGCCTGATGCAGATCAACACGCATCTGGACCCGATCGACTGGCGCGGGTCACGGGGGTTGGTCCCTCGGGACAAGCTGATCGCGCAGACTGCTGATCTGCTTCGGAACCGGCGCGAAGGGCCTGCGGACAATACCGAGCCGTTTGGGATCCTGACGCATCACCTGGTGCATGATGAAGATATCTGGTCCTTTACGCGAGACATTCTGACGCGGTTTCTGAATGGTCCGGCGACCGTCTGGACCGCCCCAAAAAACGATAAATCACGGAGACTCGAATGAGCCGATTGGATTCAATGCTGCGCCGCCTGACGGCCCAACGCGACGGGCTGAACTGGGCGGTCGATCAGATTACAGATACGAGCGGCGATATACTGGACATGGGTTTGGGGAATGGCCGCACCTATGATCACCTACGTGAAATTCTACCAGACCGGCGCATCTGGGTCATGGACCGGATTTTACAGTGCCACCCGTCCAGCACCCCTCCGGCAGAGGATTTTCTGCAGGGCGAAGCGGGTCCTATGTTAAAGAAACTAGCAGCCGGTGGCCCGAAAATAGCATTGGCACATTACGATTTCGGGCGCGGTATCAAGCAGGATGATGTGGCTGAGGCGGCGATGCTCAGCCCGTTGATCTCTCAGGTCATGCTGCCCGGTGGGCTGCTGATATCCGGCCAACCACTGGTTGGGTTTGAACAGATCACCGGACCGGAGACCATCGCACCCGACCGATACCTTTTCTACAGGGCCTGATCAGGCCACACGTCGCCCTCGCGACCACACTCCGTTCAGGGCAGGCGCCCCTTCACGCATCCGGAACCGAATGACGTCGGCGCGCGCGCCTGCGCGCAGCTCGCCACGGTCTTCCAGCCCGACCACCTGCGCCGGGGACATCGTAACGGTCCGCAGTCCACGGGCCATGTTGTCCCACATCTCGCCCAGCCGTGCCGCCGACAGCAACAACGCGGCCGGCACATAGTCCGAAGACAGAATATCCAGATGTCCCAGATCGGCCAGTTCTTTGGCGGCCACATTCCCCGAATGTGACCCGCCCCGGATTACATTTGGCGCCCCCATCATCACCTTGATCCCGTGATCATGGCAAGCCCGCGCCGCTTCGACGGTAGTGGGGAATTCGGCCAGCCGGATACCGTGGCCCGCTGATACATGTACCTGTTCCCGGGTGGTGTCGTCATGGCTGGCCAGCATGGCCCCAAAACGTTTGGCCGCCTTTACGGCTTCCACCTCGTGCTTTTCGCCGTTCCTGTCCCGCATCGCCTTGAGGTCCGCGACATGCTGCTGGAATTCCTTGCCCTCCAACCCCAGCTTTCCTTTCAGATAACTTTCGAGCTTTGAGATATCACGGAATTGACGCTGACCGGGCGTGTGGTCCATCAGTGACACCAGCCCGACACGGTCCTCGAGGCCGAATTCATCCAGTTCTTCGACCAGCGTTTCTGAACACAACTCGGCCCGCAAATGCAAGAAATGGCTGATTTTTAAGGCGTCTTGCTCTCGTAACTGCCACAGCTCGCGGGACAGGCCACGTGCGTATTTGTTGTAGCGCGGACCAGTCGGGATCGACCCGACGCGCATCGCATCGAACACGGTTGTGATGCCCGTGCTGGCCAGTTCGGCGTCATGGGCAAGAATTGCCGCCGCATGGGGCCAGTCGACCTTGGGGCGGGGCTGGATATGACGTTCCAGATTGTCTGTGTGCAGCTCGACCAGACCGGGGCTGACATAGTCACCCTCACAATCGATTGCACCGCTTGGAACCGCCGCGCCTGTATCGATCTCGGTGATGCTGTCGCCCTGAACCCGGACGCTGCCGTTAATGGTTTCGTCGGGCAGGATCAGCGTGGCATTGGCAAGGATCAATTCTTCTGTCATCTGAACTTCACACAGTTTGAGGTATTGGAAGGCCACGCAATAGGAGGCCAATGTGACATTCACGCGATACGCGATCTATTTTGCGCCACCCGCCACGGCGGAGTGGACGCAATTCGCAACCCGTTGGCTGGGCTGGGACATGGAGGCTGGCACCGAGTTCGCCCATCCTGGGCTGGATGGTGTGGATGTTGCAGCGGTTACGGAGGTACCGCGAAAATACGGGCTGCACGCGACCATGAAACCCCCGTTCCGCCTGCGCGAGGGGCAATCCGTCAAAGCGTTGCAAGAGGCCTGCGCCACCCTTGCTGCCAGCCAATGCGCAATCATGATGGAAGGTCTTGAGATTGCCCGCCTTGGCCGGTTTCTGGCCCTGCGACCACTTGGCGACACAGCCGCGCTGAACGCGTTGGCCGCCGCCTGTGTTCAAGAGCTTGATATGTTCCGGTCCCCACCGTCGGCGGCTGAACTTGACCGTCGCCGCGCCTCCAGACTGACACCGGATCAGGACGCCAACCTGGTCAAATGGGGATACCCTTATGTGCTGAACGCGTTTCGGTTTCACATCACCCTGAGCGGCAGGTTGGACAAGCCCGTGCTTGCTTCGGTCCAGCGCACCCTGGAAAACCATCTGGGGCCGCTTTTGCCAAAACCCTTTCGAATTGCGGATCTGGCCCTGATGGGCGAGGCCGAGGATGGACGGTTTCACCTGATCCATCGCTATGCGCTTTCCAACTGAAGGCGGGACAAAATTTTGGCCACCGTATCCTGCAGAGCACCAGAATTGTCGACCTCGATCACCCGGACCAGCCCCTTAGGCAAAGGGGTCTTGGCCTGGCCCAACCGAAGCGCCTGTTCGCTGTCACTTTCGCGCCCGCGCAATGACAAGCGTTGCTCTAGAACGCTCGCGTCTGCCGTCAACGAGACAACAATCAGATCGCCAAAGATCTCTTGCGCCTGCAACAACACAGCGCGCGACAGGTTGACCAGAACTGCCTCCGCCACCTGACGTTGCTGCGCGATCTCTTTCGGCACACCATAGAGCAACCCATGTGCATGCCAGCTGAGCGCGAATGCGCCTTCATCTTCCATCTGTCGAAACGCGTCATCGGTGACCCGTTTGAAATCTTCCCCCGCTTCGCCTTCGGGGCGGGTGACGACACGGCGCAGCCGCTGGATACCTTTTGCGCGGGCTTCTAACGCCTCAATCACACTGTCTTTGCCGACACCTGACGGACCGACAACCGCTATGACCGGGGCAAGCGTCATGCCGCAATTCCCGGCGTGAATTGCGAAACGTTGATCTCGCGATCGCAAACCTGCTTCCGCGCGTCAACATCATGGAAGATACCGATAATCGCCGCTCCGCGCTCTTTCGCCTCAAGGATCAGGGACAGGACGGTTTCACGATTCTGCGCATCCAGACTGGCTGTGGGTTCATCCAGCAGCATGGCCGGGTATTCATGGGCAAAGCCGCGCGCGATGTTCACGCGCTGCTGTTCGCCGCCCGAAAAGGTCGTCGGACTAAGGGGCCAGAGCCGTTCAGGAATATTCAGACGCTCGAGCAAACCCGCGGCCTTGTCCAGTGCCTTCTGTTTATCGCAACCAACGGCAAGAAGCGGCTCGGCCACGACCTCAAGCGTCGGCACTCTGGGCACAACACGCAGGAACTGGCTGACATAGCCCAGCGTTTCGCGCCGCAGGGTCAAGATCTCGCGCGGTTCAGCCTTGGCGACGTCTAAACCACCGACCAGAACCTGACCCGAGGCAGCCAGATAGTTGCCATAGATCACCCGCATCAAGGTGGATTTACCTGCCCCCGACGCGCCAGTCAGCGCCACACACTCACCCGGTTCAACCCTGAGCGTAGCGCCCTGCATGACCGGGATCACCGCGCTCCCCTGATTGTGCAGGGTAAAGCTTTTGCTGACATTGTTCAGTTCAATCATTGTCCCGGCCCTCATACCTGCAACACGCTGGACACCAGCAGTTGCGTATAGGCATGCTGCGGATCGTCCAGAACCTGATCAGTCAATCCGGCCTCGACCACATGACCGGCTTTCATCACCATCAGCCGATCCGCCAGCAGACGGACAACGGCAAGATCATGGGTGACAATGATGGCGCTCAGCCCCATTTCCCGAACCAACCCGCGCAACAGGTCCAACAGGCGAGCCTGTACCGAGACGTCCAGACCACCAGTCGGTTCATCCATGAAGACCAGCCTGGGGCCGGTCACAAGATTCCGCGCGATCTGCAGGCGCTGCTGCATGCCACCGGAAAACGCGGACGGACGATCATCAACCCGCTCCGCTTCGATCTCAACCCGACCCAGCCAGTCGATCGCCTTGTCGCGGATATCGCCATAGTGGCGGTCACCTACGGCCATCAGTCGTTCGCCGATATTTCCGCCCGCACTGACAGACATACGCAAGCCATCGCGCGCATGTTGGTGCACGAATGCCCAATCGGTGCGGCTCAGCATCCGGCGTTCAGGTTCCGACATGGTCACGGTATCCACCGGACCGTCTGCACGAGTGTCAAAGATCACCTGCCCCGCATCCGGCACCAGATGACCCGCCAGACAGTTCAGCAGGGTTGACTTGCCCGAACCACTCTCACCCACGATCCCCATCAACTCGCCGGGATAGAGATCAAAACTCACATCGGTACAGCCGATACGGGCCCCGTAGGATTTTCTGATATCCTGTACACTCAGCAGCGGTGTCATTTCATTCACCTTGGGTCATATGAAAACTCGATCCGATTGCCGCCCGGCTCTCGGATCATGAAATGGAGTTTCGGACCTGAACCCGAGGGTTCAGGTGCAAACTCGACAACGACGGCAGGCCAGTCTTTGACCGCATCGAAAACCGCAGTCAGCGCTTCTTCATCGGGAACTTTCAAGGCAACATGATGCAACCCGACGTTCTTGTGCCGGTCAAACCCCTGTAGCCCCTTGCCTTTTTGCTGCCAAAGCGTCAGCTTCGCCGCGCCATTGGTCACATAAACCGCCGGATAATCCGGATTGCTGCCGAAGACCTCCCAACCCAGCGCATCGACAAAGAACGTCCGCGTGGCGTCGAGGTCCGAAACCGTAAGGCCAAGGTGGTCAATTCCAAGCACATCTTCTCGTTTCATGCGGCATCCTCTCTGGCCAAACGGCCCACATGGCCCGCCTCGCGGCGCGACCGGCAATAATCAGTGTCCGAGCAAACAAACATGCGGGTGCCTGCATCATCCATGATGACTTCATCCAGATAGCTGTCCACGGCCCCGCACAGATCACAGGGATGGTCGGCCTTGGTGGCCTCGAACGGGTAGTCCTGGAAATCGAGGCTGACGACCTTGGTATGCGGTGGCACCGCGTAGATACGTTGCTCGCGGCCCGCGCCAAACAGCTGGATCGCGTCCATCTCAAGCTTTGGGTTGTCGAATTTCGGGATGGGGGACGGGTCCATCACATAACGGTCCGAGACCATCACAGGATAAGCATAAGCGGTTGAGATCGCACCATGCTGGCTGATGTCTTCGTACAGTTTCACGTGCATCAACCCGTATTCTTCGAGGCTGTGCATCTTGCGTGTCTCGGTCTCGCGCGGTTCCAGAAACCGCAGCGGTTCCGGGATCGGCACTTGATAGACAAGAATCTGATCCGCGCGCAGCTTCGCCTCGGGGATGCGGTGGCGGGTCTGGATGACCGTCGCCTTCTCGGTTTCCTCGGTGGTGGCGACGCCCGCCGTATTCTCGAAAAACTTACGGATAGACACGGCATTGGTCGTATCATCCGCGCCCTGATCAATCACCTTGAACGTATCGTCCGGGGTCAAAGTTGCGGCAGATACCTGCACGCCTCCGGTACCCCAGCCATAAGGCATCGGCATCTCTCGGCTGGCAAATGGCACCTGATATCCGGGAATAGCCAACCCCTTGAGGATCGCCCGACGGATCATCCGCTTGGTTTGTTCGTCCAGATATGCGAAGTTATATTCAGTCATTTGATGTAACTATTTTGTTTCTGGTGTTTTTATGGACGTACTTGGTATTTGTTCGCTCTTTTTGGCGATTATGCTCTATTTTATCTGGCGCAATTTTCGCGCAAAGTGGCGCCTCGGGGCCATGGCCCGCGACCTTTTGTGCGAATGGGAATCGCTTGAAATCGTGAATTCGCGCGAAGCTTTCGGCAGGAAATCGCCCAATCAGGGCAGCGACTGGTTTTTGAACCGTAGGACGAGCCTGTAGGGCAAAGCGTTCAGAGCTCATTCCGCAGCCTCCCTCGATGCAGTCCGTTCCTCGGCCTCGCGTCGCAGCTTGCGCACCAGTTCCAGTTCGGATTGAAAATCCACGTAATGCGGCAGCTTGATATGTTCGAGGAAACCCGTTGCCTGAATATTGTCTGAGTGGCTCAGGACAAATTCCTCGTCCTGTGCAGGTGCGCCCAGATTGTCCTCGCCCAGCTCCTCCCACCGCAGCGCCCGGTCGACCAGAGCCATGGCGATGGATTTGCGTTCAGACTGGCCAAAGACGAGCCCATAGCCGCGTGTAAACTGTGGCGGCTCAGTCTTTGAGCCTTGGAACTGGTTCACCGTCTCACATTCGGTCAACTCGACTTCGCCGATCTCGATGGCAAAGCCCAGTTCGGGAATGTCCATTTCGACCGCGACCTTGCCGATCCGCAGCTCGCCAACAAAGGCGTGGTTGCGGGCATAGCCGCGCTGAGTCGAATAGGCCATGCCCAACACAAACCCTTCATCCCCGCGCGCCAGCGATTGCAACCGCAGCGGACGGCTCGCCGGAAACTCCAGCGGCTCGCGGGTCAAGTCGCCGGGCGTAGCATCACTGACCGGCTCGTCCTGAATGATATCCTCACTCTTGAGGAATTTGGTGATATGCGGGGTCGGCTCGTGTCGCGCCGTACCTTTGGGCGCGGGTAGAGTTTCGCCATCCGCAGCCAGTTTGAAATCTAGCAGGCGGTGGGTGTAGTCGAATGTCGGGCCCAGCACCTGCCCGCCCGGCGCATCCTTGAACGTCGCCGATATCCGACGGTCACAGGCCATATTGCCCGTTTCAACCGGTTCGGAATAACCAAAACGCGGCAATGTCGTGCGATAGGCGCGGATCAGAAAGATCGCTTCGATCAGATCGCCACGCGCCTGTTTGATCGCCAGTGCGGCAAGGTCCGGATCATACAGCGATCCTTCTGCCATCACCCGGTTCACCGCCAGGCTCAGCTGCTCCCGGATCTGGACCAGGCTAAGCTCGGCCACATCCGGGGCGCCTCGGCGCTCTTCGGCCAACCAGGCATGGGCATTCTCAATCGCCTTTTCGCCTCCTTTGACGGCAACATACATCGCTTAACCCTCCGCGCTGATCTGGGTACTACGCGGCAGGGCCGCGACCTTGTCACCGCAGGTAAAGAAGAAGTCACATCCCAAAGGGAAAAGAGCCGCATTACGTTGCAATGCAGGGATATCGGGTAGGTTCAAGCCTGCGCTCTGCTTGATACCGGGACCGTGCAAAATGGCTCCGGACTGATCCAGGCTGTCACGCTCAACAATCAGAGTGGTTGACCGATCCGGATACTCAGCAGTTCCGATACGATAGCGATCCATCCCACCAATTTCGCCCCAAGTGCCGACGGCGAAATCTGCCTCGGCAGCAGGAACCAGCGGCGCGCCGGTGTGGAAGGTCAGCCATTCGCGCAGAGCGCCGGTGTCGAGCTCACCCGCCAGATGTACCTTGGTTTCCGGGTCGCATAAAGTCAGCAACAAGGTGCCCGCTGCTACCGACAAAGGCGCTGGGGGCACGGCCCCTGACAGGCTGCGGATTTCGCCTGGGCGTGCCATCACCGTCATCGCCGCGCGAAAAGCATGTGCGGAATCAACCGGTATGTTCTGGAACCCGCCCGAGAATTGAGTTTGCGCAGTCATCAATCTTCTCCCCGAACCAGCGTGAAGAATTCTACTTTGGTTGCCGCCGCCTTTGCCGCCCGCGCGATTTTGACCGCCTGCATTTTCTGTTCCAGCGGACCGAGCAGGTTTTCCTGCACATGGTCTGCTGCCGCAGTCTGCATCATCGCATCAATCACAGCTGCAGCTTCGGCCTTGGGCTTTGACCGGCCCTGAACATAGCCATGTCCAACCGTGCCATCCTGCAAGACCACCGAGCAGCGCGTGACCGTCATTTCACCCAGGTTGAACGGCGCCCCGGTGGCGCCGGTACGTCCGCGCACCATCACGCCGCCCACTTCGGGGCTGCGCAGCCATTCAAAGCCGGGACGGTCCGTGAGACCCTCCCACAGCGCCAACGTGGCTTCATCTGGCGCGCGGGCCAGCAGGCCCATCCAGGTCTTACGCGCCTCGGTCGCGGAATCTGTCTGTTGTGTCATCAAAGCCTCTTGGCGGGGTTGTCTACTTATCCTATACAACTATACAAATCATAGACCGCCGCCCGGCGACTCGCAATCGCAACTGTGTGAATTTTTGGTGACATGAACAAAACGCCGATCTGGAAAAGCATCGCCCTAAGCCTGACGTCGGACATTGCCGAAGGGCGATATCAAACCGGTGACCGGTTGCCGACCGAAGCGCAACTGGCCGCAACGCATGGCGTTAACCGCCACACGGTTCGCCGGGCGCTGTCTGACATGGCCGACCAGGGGCTGGTCCATTCTAGGCGCGGGGCCGGTGTATTCGTCGCCACCCGACCAACCGAGTATCCGATTGGTAAGCGGGTGCGATACCACAAGAGCATCTCGGCCAGCGGCAAGATGCCCGGCAAGAAGATCCTCGCCCTGACCACACGGGCCGCGGATGAAGCCGAGGCCGATGCATTGGGGCTTGAAACCGGCGACACGGTGCATGTCTATGACGGTCTGTCTCTGGCCGACGGGCAACCCATCGGCCTGTTTCAAAGCGTTTTTCCGGCCAAGCGATTTCCTGACATTCTGCAGATTCTAACCGAAACCCAATCCGTCACCAAAGCCCTGCAAAGATGCGATGTGCCAGATTACACGCGCATCTCAACCCGCCTGACCGCGCGCGCGGCCACGGCAACTCAAGCTCTGCACTTGCACCTGCCCGAGGGCGCACCAGTCTTGTTTTCGATCGGCATCAATGCAGACCCCGATGGCAATCCTGTCGAGTATGGAAGAACAACCTTTGCCGGAGAGCGAGTCACGCTGACCCTGAACGAGGATTGATCCCGTAGGTCTCCCGCCCGTCTTCAACCTCCTATCGGAGGTCTCATCCCGTTGGGCGTAGCGCCGCGCAAAGCGCGGCGCCCGGCCCAAGGCCGCAAAGGGGGATCCGCGAAACCGATGCTTCTGCGAGCGCGGAGCACCTGGGGTCACAGGGCCAGCTATTCGTATTTCTCCAAAAACGCCTCAGCCTCTAGTTTGCGAAAATCCGGCAATGCGTCACGCAAGCGGCTGTTGTCCCAGTCCCACCAGGCCAACTGCTCCATCCGATCCGCAACCGCTTGTGGGAACCTGGGGCGGAGTGGTTGGGCCGCCACCCCAGCAACGATCATGTAGGGCGGCACGTCTTTGGTCACCAGCGCCCCGGATGCGATGACCGCACCATTACCGATTGTCACCTCGGGCTTGATGATCGCCCCGTGACCGATCCATGTGTCATGCCCGATAAATGCGATCCGGCTTGCGCGATGGACAAACCACTCCGCATCATCCTCGGCATCGTCCCAATAGTCAGCCGACCGATAGCTAAAATGATGCAGCGAGGCCTTTTGCAACGGGTGATCCGTAGCGCCGATCCGGGTAAAGCTGGCAATGTTCGAAAACTTACCGATCCTTGCATTAGCGATGTCGCAGGTCCGGTCGCAATAGGAATAGTCGCCCCAGACCGCGTTGGCGATCCGGCTGCCGGTGCCAATCTCGACAAATGCACCAAAGCTGCTGTTGGTAATCTGGCAATCGGGATGGATGAACGGTTCATCCGCGCGCAATCGTGCCGTAGTCCTGACCTTTCAAGCTGCGCTCACGGCAGAATAAAATCTTTGGTTTTCGCGTTGCTCGGCTTGCTCTTCTTGCCGCTGTCGCCCTGGATCAAACGACGCCGTAACCAGCCCGAGAACCAATCCATCAACATCACCATGAGAATGATCAGAACGATGTAATAGGCGACCTCTTCCCAATCTTTCTGAGTGATGATCGCCTGCGTCAGCAACAGACCAATGCCGCCGCCAGTAATCGCGCCAATTATGGTCGCGCTGCGGGTGTTGGATTCGAGAAAGTACAAAAGCTGGCTCAACAGCACGGGAGTGATCTGTGGGATCACGCCAAAGCGATAGCGCTGCGGCGCATTCGCACCGGTCGACTGCACGCCCTCGATCTGCTTCTCATCCACATTCTCTAGCGCTTCTGAGAATATCTTGCCGAATGTCCCGGTATCGGTCACCAGAATTGCCAGCGCTCCGGTCAACGGCCCTGGGCCGAAGGCCCGTGCCAGAACAACGGTCCAGATCAAGGCGTCCACACCGCGTACAAAGTCGAACACCCGCCGTGTGGCAAAGCGCACCGACCGCAAGGGGTTAAAGTTCCGCGTCGCCAGGAACGCCAGTGGCAAGGCGATAATCCCTGCCCCCATGGTGCCCAGAAACGCCATCAGGATCGTCTCAAAGATGGCCCAGGCCACATCCTGATGCCGCCAGATCTTGTTGGTCCAGAAATCGTTGAAAATAGCACCGGCCTCACCGGCGGTGGCGCGGCTGACCAACTCGGGGAAAGATTTGCCATAATACGGGCTGTCGAGGGTGAACCAAAACAGCTCCCACCCTGGGAAATAGCGAAACACTTCGGACCGGTTGCGGGTCACGGTCAGACGCCCGGCATCGGTGGTGATCGCCAGCCGATTTTTCGAGACATTGATCCAGTCTGGAACATCGCCCGCCGGTAACTCTGCTTGCACCCCAGAGGCCCGGCTGGGCGTAGCGCGCACGACGCCATAGCCAGGGATATCGTATTCGATTGTCTCGGGGCCGAATCGCACCAAGTGACCATCCTCCAGGTCAATGATCGTGGTTTCGCCCAACGCCACCCAGTCGGGTGCTGTCCCGTCAGGATAGGTGCCTTTGCGGTCCCCTTCGACCGCAACGGACACATCACCATTGCGGTTATCCCGCGTGACATGGGTTTTGTAGCTGTAACTGTCGGCAACAAGCGTCTTGCCGTTTTCCCAATTTGCACGCCCGGCAATACCAGGCACGTCAAAGGCAAAGAACACGTAAATCAGGTAAAAAGCGACAAGGCCGGGCAACCCGAAATTCACGATCCGTTTGCGGTTGAACAGACGACCGGCCTCGGCCTTGAGGTCATCTGTCGACAGATCAGTGGCAAAGGTCGTCATGCCGAAGCTCCTTTTTCAGACCCGTGGGTCAGGCGATCCCGCAGATAGCCGGACAGCTGATCCACGACCATGATTGTGACAAAAAGCAGAAGGAAGATGGCCGCGGCCTCGTCGTAGCGCCCCTGCCCCCATGACATCGCGTTGCGCAGCTCATAGCCCAGACCGCCAGCACCGACGAAACCGAGGATGGCCGAGGCACGGATGTTGATCTCGAACCGCAGCAAGGCATAGCTGACATAGTTCGGTCCGACCTGTGGGATCACGCCCAAATACATCCGTTGCGACCAGTTCGCGCCCACCGAATGCAGCCCCTCAACCGGCTTCAGCGAAGCGTTCTCGTTCACTTCCGAGAACAGCTTGCCCAACGCGCCGGCGGTATGGATGGCAATCGCAATCATGGCCGGAACCGGACCGCCGCCGAGAATAAAGATCAAAACCAGCGCGATAACGATTTCAGGGATGGCCCTGCAGATATCGGAAATCCGCCGAAACAAAGGGATCAGAGATGGCCTCTGCGCCATGCCCCGTGTCGACATCAGGGCTAGAAATGTGCCCGCAATCGTACCGATCAGGGTTGATGCTGCCGCGATATTGATCGTCTCAATCAGGGCCGGAAAGAACCGGATCAGATTCTCCGGCATCGCGCCGATCTTTTCCCACGCTTCCGAGAGAACCTCGGCCGGATAGTCGAAAACCCTGCGCCAACCGTCAACGAAACTGCCTGCGTTTCGATCATCCGCAGTGCGGAACCCTGCGGCCATCAAAGCCACAAACAGGATCAGGAGAATGCCACCATAGGCCCGTTTTCGCCGGGTCATTTCTGAGTATTCGTCGCGGATCTGATCGACACTGTGGGACCCTGCGGTCAGGTCTGTCATAGATTGCTCCTGAGAAAACGGGGTCCGGTATAACACCGGACCCCGATCATGTGAGTTGCAGGCTTAGTTGGATTTCAGCTTGCGGGCTTCAATGATGACCTCGTAGGCCTCATGCGTGATGGGATCAAAGCTCTTGGCTTCGCCTGCTGCCACGCCGTAGAAACACTCGCGGTCTTTTTCATCCAGCGTGTTCCACAGTTCAGTGACCTGAACTTTGACATCTTCGGGCAAGGCCTTGCGCAGAACGACCGGGCCTTCCGGGATCGGCGCCGATTTCCAGATCTCGACCAGATCGTTCATGTCGACCAGACCGGCATCAACAGCGCGGCGCAGCGCGCCCGACTGATAGCCATCTTCCCAATCACCCAGGCCGTCGGCCCAGGTCACGCCGCCGTCAACGTCACCGTTGTTTACCGCAACGATAGTCTGTTCGTGACCGCCGGTGAACTTGACCTCACCGAAGTAATCGCCCGAGTCCATGGTGGCGCCGGTGGCCTGTGGAATCTCGATCGAAGGGATCAGGTATCCTGAGGTCGAGTTCGGATCACCAAAACCAAAGGCCTTACCCTTCATGTCTTCCAGCGAGGCGATGCCGCTATCTTTGCGCGCAAAGCCTACCGAGTAGTAGCCATAGCCGCCATCACTGTTGACCTTGACCAGAACCGGCTCAACCGCTTCGGGATCGCTCAGATAGGTTTTGGCGTAACCCGACGCACCCAACCAAGCGACGTCAATCGTGCCACCCAGCAGGCCCTGAATCACACCGTTATAATCGGCAGGGGCGAACAGCTTGGTCGGAACGCCCAACAGCTCTTCGGTGTATTCGCGCAGGCATTCGTTTTTGCTCATCCGGTCCTGGGCGTTTTCGCCGCCCAGAATACCAATGCGGAATTCGCTGATTTCCTGCGCCATAGCGGGCGCGGCCATGGCAGTGGTCGCGACAAGGGCAGCAATTAGGTTTTTCATCTGTCTCTCTCCAGGTTGATGTCCCCGACCTCTCATCGGGTCGGGCGATGAAAGGTGGTTGGGGTGGCTCAGATGGTGGCTTCGGCTTCCATCAGGGCCTTCTGGGTGGCGTCGAGCGTTTCGATCTCGGTCGAGGTCGCCTCTTCCGAGAAACTCGCATCGGCCCCATAGATCTCGCGGGCGACGCCGGTGGTCAGTTGTTCGGGCAACCCGTCAAAGACGATGCGGCCGTCGCGCATGCCGACAACGCGGTCGCAATAGCGGCGCGCGGTATCCAGCGTGTGCAAGTTGGCGATGACCGTGCGGCCATCCTCTTCGTGGATGCGGCGCAGGGCCTGCATCACCACCTGGGCATTCATCGGGTCCAGCGATGCGATCGGCTCATCCGCTAGAATGATTTTGGGGTCCTGCATCAAAGCCCGCGCGATGGCGACACGCTGCTGCTGTCCACCCGACAGCGCCTCGGCCCGTTTCGGCGCATGTTCGGCGATGCCCAGACGATCCAGAATGTCGATGGCGCGGTGGATGTCCTCCATCGGGAACAGGTTGAACATGGTGGCCAGTGTCGATTGGCGGTTCAGTGTGCCATGCAGCACGTTCGACACCACATCCATGCGCGGCACCAGATTGAACTGCTGAAAGATCATGGCGCATTCGGCCTGCCACGCCCGCTTCTCTCGCCCCTTCAACTGGGTGACATCGCGGCCTTCGAACAGGATCTTGCCTTCGCTGGAATCGGTCAGGCGATTGACCATCCGCAAAAGGGTGGATTTCCCGGCGCCGGATCGCCCGATGATGCCGATCATGCACGGCTTGTCTACATCCAAAGTCGCCGCATCCACGGCTATGTTTTCGCCGAAGCGTTTGGTCAGTTTGTCGATACGCAGCACAGGCCACCCCCAATTCGTCTTGGCGGTGAGCTACAGGCACTGTTCAACGGCTGTGTGTCAGTAAGGTGAAAGTTTTGTTACGGCGCGATTGTCGCGGGGGCTATCCATCAACTGACCTCAACGCTATACGCATCCTCAACTGTTCAGATGACACGAGGCAACCATGAGCTTTGACCGCAGCATCAAGATCGCCCCGTCGATCCTGTCCGCCGATTTTGCCAATTTCGGCGCCGAGATTCAGGCCATTGAGGCTCAGGGCGCCGACTGGGTGCATATTGACGTGATGGATGGCCATTTTGTCCCCAACCTGACCTTTGGTCCACCAGCCGTCAAAGCCTTTCGTCCGCATGTCAAAACGGTGATGGACGTGCATCTGATGATCACCCCGGTCGATCCCTACATTCAGGCCTATGCGGATGCTGGGGCCGATGTCCTGACCGCCCATATCGAGGCAGGGCCGCATTCGCACCGCACCTTGCAGGCCATCCGCGCTGCAGGAATGAAGGCCGGTATCGCGCTGAACCCGGGCACTCCGGCCAAAGCGGTGGAGCACCTGTTGGATCTGACCGATCTCATCTGCGTTATGACCGTAAACCCCGGCTTTGGCGGCCAGAAGTTCATCGACATGACCAGCAAAATCCGCCGCCTGCGCCAGATGATTGGCGACCGTCCCGTCCATATTGAGATTGATGGCGGCGTTGATCCAAACACCGCCCCGCTGGTCGCGGCCGCAGGCGCCGACGTTCTGGTTGCCGGCTCAGCTGTGTTCAAAGGTGGATCGGTAGATCAGCCCGGGGTCTATGGCGACAACATCCGCGCCGTGCGGGCCGCTGCGAATTCCGCGCTGTAACTCATTATTCCTGGCGCATGCCCGAAATCACCCTGTGCATGAGGTCCAGAAACTGACGTTGTTCCTCGGCGCTCAGCCCCGCAAGCGCCTGCGCGTTTACGGTCTGGGCGGCCTCATATGCCTCCGCGCGTATCCCTGACGCCTTTTCGGTCAACCAGATCAGCTGAGCTCTGGCATCGGTTGGGTTTTTGGTTCTCTTGACCAAACTGTCCCGCTCCATCCGGTTGAGCGTGTTGGCCAACGTCGCCTGCTCGACGTCGATTTTGCCAAGCAGCTCTTTTTGCGACACGCCGTCCTTTTGCCAAAGCTCCAGCAAAATGGGGAATTGCCCAACGACGATCCCCAAAGGAGAGATACGCTGCTGCAGGTCCCGGGCAAACAAGCGCGCCATGTGATTGACCAGATATCCGGCAGAGTCTTCTTTCGTGAAATCCATGTCGGATAAATACACTTGCATAGCATGCTATGCAATATTATATAGCTTGCTATGTTATTTTCTGAAAGAGGATCAAAGAATGGCACGCATCGTAGAACTGGACGAAATCGCAACCCTGGCTGACCAGATGGAAACCGAGGAAGGCCCCGTCGTTCTGATCAACCTGTTCACGGTTGACGCCAAGGACGAAGACGCCCTGCTGACCGCCTGGTCCCACGACGCGGATTTCATGAAATCGCAACCGGGATACATCTCGACGCAACTGCACAAAGGCATCGCCAACAGCGCGACCTTCGTGAACTATGCTGTCTGGCAAGATGTGAAGAGTTTCCGTCAGGCCTTTACCAATCCTGAATTCCAAAGCCGTATCGCCGACTACCCGGACAGCGCAGTGACGCGACCACATCTTCTGCGCAAGCTGACGGTCGACAACCACTGTGTTGCCTAAGGCAAAAAGTGGAGGCGACCCATGATCAGAACAATCCACCCCATCGCTGGAGTTATCGGATTTCTAACAATCCTGACATTCTGGACATCTACTTTGTACAGCGAGATCTTCGCTTCCCACGCGACCGTGGCATCAGTAAAAACCATGATCGTCTATGGCCTGTTCTTGCTGGTCCCGGCCATGGTAATTGTCGGCGCCACAGGAATGTCGATGGGAAGCCGGCGCAAAGATGCTTCGGCATTGGCCAAAAAGAAAAGAATGCCGATCATCGCAGCCAACGGCCTGCTTATTCTGGTACCCGCAGCACTCTACCTGAAAGCAAAGGCCGGAGCCGGGGCCTTCGACACCAGCTTCTACCTTGTTCAGGTCATCGAATTGGTCGCTGGTGCCACCAATCTGACATTGATGGGTATGAGTATCCGTGACGGCCGGGCAATGACCGCGCGCAGGCGCAGTCAGTCCCAGAAATAAAGATGCATTCCAAACAGAAAAAGCCCGCCCCCGTTTGGGGCGGGCTTTTTTGTTTCGACGGTTAGGTCTGAGACTATTCGACGAACG